>JAJPWX010000072.1 GCA_021205755.1 Lachnospiraceae bacterium
AATCTTTCCGGATACGCTGCCGCCTGCAAACGGTTCTGCGTCAGAAAGGGCAATGTAACCATTCTCAGAGATAACCGCCTGGCCTTCTTCGCTCAGAATGAAATCAATGAAATCCTGTGCTTCTTCGCTGACTTCTTCCATTGTCAGGATGTTGAACGGACGTACAACCGTATAATCGCCGGATTCCACATTCTCTACGGAAGCCTCTACTCCGTCAATCGCTACTGCTGTCACGCTCTCATCCAGAGACCCCAGAGAGATGTAACCGATTGCATTCTCATCACCAGCTACCTTTGTGATCATAGCCGCTGTGCTGTTGGTAATCTCAGCTGCCTCTGTCGTCATATCTACTTTGTTGCCATCCTCATCCTTCTGCTCTACGCCAACCAGCTCAATGAACGCGCCGCGTGTGCCTGAGCCATCTTCTCTGGAGCATACTACAATATCGCCGGTCGCATCCGCCATTGCGGTTGTTCCAAGGCTTGCTACCATCATTGCTGCGATCACTGCTGCGATTGCTTTTCTCTTCATAATCATTCGTCTCCTTTTATAATAGAACAAATTATTTTGCAGAGGACTTACCCGTTCTTTCGCTGTTGTCGTTTTCCGGTGCCTCATTACGATGCTTATTCTAATGCGGCTATGTAAAATACATAACCCGGTCAATGTAAAGTATCTGTAAATTCAAGGTAAGGAACTTAAAGGAAATGTAAAATGATCTGCGGATTTTTTTTGCATAGAAAAAGGGATGGGCAAGCCCATCCCCTGCAAGTTACCTCTTACCAGAGCTTCTGCGGATAAAGTCCGTCATCTTTCATTTTCTGAATCGCCTGCATCAGCGACGGCTTATCCTCTTTATAAGTCACACCAAACCACTTGTCAGGCGTCTTCATCACCTTTACGGTCGCCTTTTTCTCCGTCAGCAGTTCATCCACGACAAACGGAAGGAAATATTCACATTTCAGCGGATTTTTCTCCAGATTTTCTTTCAGGAAAACCTGAAACCTTTCCTTTAACTGAATGAGAATATCCGACGAGAATCCCCACATGTTCAGAGAAACAGTGGTGTCCGCAGCAAGCGGCGTCCAGCTCTGGCCGCCATCTTCTGTATATGCAATGCCGTCGCCATGTCTCTCGATACAGGTACGCTCCGTGATCTTAATCAAATAGCCGTTCTCATCCGTCTCACAGATTCCCCGCGCGACGGAGCCGTTTTCAGTAAGCGTGTTCTCCAGCCGATAGCCAACCATCATATAGCGGCCATCCGTCTCCCTGGCCAAATCATTCTTATGAGTCAGAAAATCATAGGCCAGAGAAAAAGCATGGCTTCCATAATAATCGTCCGCATTGATCACTACCATCGGCCCGTCCACCTCATTCAGACAGCTCAGAACCGCGTGGCCGGTTCCCCACGGCTTCACCCTGCCCTCCGGCACCGCAAACCCCTCTGGAAGATTGGACAGCTCCTGAAAAACATAGGATACCTCTATCTGCTTCTCCAGGCGGTCTCCGATCGCCTTTCGGAAATCTGCCTCATTCTCTTTTTTAATAATAAAAATCACCTTTTCAAACCCGGCCTGAACCGCGTCATAAACAGAAAAATCCATAATAATATGTCCGTCTGCGTCTACCGGGTCAATCTGCTTCAGACCGCCATAACGGCTCCCCATTCCTGCTGCCATTACTACCAGTACCGGCTTTTTCATAATTCCACACAATCTCCTTTGTTCTATCAATATATTTTCCGTGTCCTCATCATTATCCTGATTTTTTGCACTTCACCAAAGAGTACAGATTCCGCCACCCCCAGGTATTACCCCGATTTCAAACATACCGCAGCGCGGTATCCTTCGAGCAAATATTCTTCCAGCGTATACTCTGCATCATCATACTGCTGCCTGAGTGAACATAAGTCTTCTCCCTCAAAAGTAAAGCAGAACGAATCGAGCGGAAGATGAAGCCCCATTCCCGTCGCTTTTAAAAAGCTTTCCTTCAGAGTCCAGAGCCGGTAAAACCGTCTTTTTTGCACCTCCAGATCCTCTGATTGCGTCATCCAGGCGTATTCGGACGGGCAGAAAAAACGTCTGGCCAATTTTTCATTGAGCCGCTTCTGGTATTCAATATCACATCCAGCCTCTTCATCCGCAAACACCGCCATAGCCATCTCATGCGAATGAGAAAGACTGAAATGAATATCCGGAAAATCCGGAAGATACGGCTTTCCATACGCTCCATAGGCAATCCGCACATCCGCCTCCCGCAGGCCATAGGTTTGCAGTCCCTGATCAAGAAGAATCCCTGCTGCCAGGGAAAGCATCCGGTCCTTCTCCTGACATAGCCTGTCAATCTTCTCCCTGCGCGCAGCGGACATTTCATTGTAATACCGCGCGTAAGCTGCAGAATCAGTCAGGATCTCTGTGCTCATTGTATACAATTTCCTGTTATCATCTGGAAAGCGGATTTCTTTCATGCCGGACATGGTATGTTACAAACCTTTCTTTCATATTTTCTGCGCACCCTAATTATACTCTTCCAGGCTCGATCTTGCAACGAAAGGTTTTTTGTATTATAGTATCCGTAGTTCAAATCTATTGAAAAGGGATAAAAGGCCATGAATTTACTGACAGCGGAACAACTGACAAAGGTTTTTACGGAAAGAAAACTTCTGGATCATGCGGATTTTTCCATCGAGGAAGGGGAGAAAATCGGTGTGATCGGCGTCAACGGCACAGGAAAATCGACGCTTCTGAGACTGATCGCCGGACTGGAAGAGCCGGATTCCGGCTCAATCACCAAAGGGCGGAATCTGACGATCCGCTATCTTCCGCAGGAGCCGGTTTTTGATGAAAACGCCACCGTTATGGATGCGATCATAAAGGACAACCGAAATGAACTCAATGAGTGGAGCATCGAAGCGGATGCTGCAAGCGCGATCAACCGGCTCGGACTGCCCAGTGCTGCGGAAAAGATGGCACACCTTTCCGGCGGACAAAAAAAGCGGGTTGCTCTGGCAAACGCAGTACTCGCCCCGGTCGACCTGCTGGTGCTGGATGAGCCGACCAACCATCTGGACGCAGAAATGGCCCAGTGGCTGGAGGATTATCTGACTGATTTTCGCGGCGCGCTTGTAATGGTGACGCATGACCGCTATTTTCTGGACAGCATCAGTACCAGAATTATCGAAATCGACCACGGCAGTATCTACAGCTATCCCGGTGATTACGCGACTTATCTCATGCTCAAGGAGCAGCGCCAGAATCAGGAAATCGCCTCCGAGCGAAAACGGGCCAGCCTGCTGCGGACCGAGCTTGCCTGGCTTTCCCGCGGCGCCAGAGCCCGCTCGACCAAGCAGAAAGCACACATCGACCGTATCCGTGCCCTGCAGCAGCAAACCGGGCTGATCGAAGAAGCGCGCCTGGAGCTCTCCTCCATCGGAAGCCGTATGGGACGCACCACGATTGAGCTGGATTCCATCTGCAAAGCCTACGGGGAAAAGGAACTGATTACTGATTTTACTTATACCTTTTTAAAACACGACCGCGTAGGGATAGTAGGTCCCAACGGCTGTGGAAAAAGTACGCTTCTCAATATGATTTGCCGCGGCCTGCAGCCGGACGCCGGACAGATCACCATCGGGCAGACGATCCTGATCGGCTATTTTGCGCAGGAAAACAGCGCCCTTTGCGGCTCACAGACCGCCATCGAATGCGTAAAAGAGATCGGGGAAGCCATTCATACCGCCAACGGTACCATCTCCGCCTCGCAGCTGTTGGAGCGTTTTCTTTTTGATAAAACCATGCAGTGGACGCGCGTTGAAAAGCTTTCAGGAGGGGAAAAACGCCGTCTCTATCTTTTGCGCGTCCTGATGAGCGAGCCAAACGTCCTCGTACTGGACGAGCCGACCAATGACCTGGACATCCAGACTCTCGAAGTACTGGAGGAATACCTGGACTCCTTTGACGGAATCGTGATCACCGTCTCCCACGACCGCTATTTTCTGGATCGAACCGTACAGAGAATTTTTGCCTTTGAAGGGAATGGGCAGCTGCGGCAGTATGAGGGAAATTATTCCGACTATCTGCATGCGCGGCCAGAGTCTGATTCCGTCTCGGAATCTGCTATGAACAAAGGCAGCTCCACCGCTTCCAACAGACAGTTGAAAGCAGGTGCAGCTGCCTCTGATAACCAGGGGAACCTGACCAAATCCACGCAGCCTGACAGCCGCAGTACATGGGGCGGTCCCAAAAAGCTCCGTTTTTCTTTCAAAGAACAAAAAGAATACGAGACCATCGACAGCGATATTGCCGCTCTGGAGGAAAAAATTGCCTCGCTGGAGAGCGATATGACCCGCTACGCAAGCGACTACGGCAGGCTAAACCAGATTGTCCGCGACAAGGACGAGGCCGAATCGCTGCTGGAGCAGAAAATGGAGCGCTGGGTCTATCTGAATGAATTAAAGGAAAAAATTGATGCGCAGAACGGCCTTTAAACCAGGCTCTTTTCCTTCGCAAGCTGCTCGTAGGTGACCCCGTATTTTTCCGCAATGTCATGCGCATAGGATTTTCCGCCGGGCGGGGCGACCTTTACGCGGTAAGAGCGCTTTCCCTCGTCTGCCTCGACGATCAGGCTCGCGATCTTGCTGTCGCCGCCCTCCTCTTCGTTCAGCTCGTCCAGTTCAATCGCCAGCTTATGCATATGCGTGTTGTAAATCGTCCGTACACCCAGGCGGCGCAATATCCGCGTGACATCCCGCGCGATAAAGTAGCCCTCCTCAAAAGAGGTCGTCGAAAAGGATTCGTTTAAAAGCAGCAAGCTGCGCGAGGTCGCTGCCTGGAACAGATCCCGGAAACGGCTGGACTCTTCGCCAAGCCTGCCCAGATCCATCGTCTGATTCTCATCCGCCGGATAATGGGTAAAAATATTGTCCGCCGGACTGAACGCGAACGATTCCGCAGGGACATACAGCCCGCTCTGCGCAAACAGAAACGCCAACCCGACTGCCTGCGTGATCGTCGTCTTCCCGCCGCGATTTGCCCCCGTCAGAATGTAGATCCGATGCTCCGCGTCAAAATCCAGATCGTTTGGCACAATCTCCTGCGCCGGCTCTCCCTTTTCAAAGAAAGACTGCGCCAGCTTCATATTACAGAGATTCTTTGCCCGCATCTCGCGTTTCTCTGGCTCCAGAATCTGCGGCTTGCAGAAATGGAATCCGGCTGCCTCCATCTTCTCAATGTATTCTGCCCATCGAATATAGAACAAAAACTCCGGGATCAGCGCCGATATCGTATGTGTGCTGACGGACACATGTCTGGAAAGCACAGATTTCAGCTTTTTGACCGTACGCGTCAGAAGCGCACTGATTGCGCGGTCCAGTGTGCGGATCACATCGCCGCCGCGGCTGTCATCATCCACTCGCGCCATCCCCGCCGCGGCAAAAAGAGGATTGGCGCGCATCAGTCCGACTCTCCCCATCGTCTCGGTCGCACCTTCCAGATCCATCCCTGAGGTACGGAACGTCATATTGCCATTCCACTCCGTATCCGGCTGAACATCATCCTTCCGATTCAGGAACTCGCAGAAATTTGCTATCACGTTTGATTTGGTAAACGGCTTTTCATTGATCGAGACAATGCCCGTCTCAACCGGTTCAAAGCGGTCATTCAGATTCACACCCAACGTCACGCTTTTGACTTTTGCCGCGTCTACCTTCAGGTTTTCGATGTCCTTTTTCAGCTCCGAAAAGCCGCAATCCTCGTAAAGATTGCGCACGTATTCCTTCAGGTTCAGCAGCCCTTCTGACGAAATCGCGTTCTCATTCAGAACTGCGTAGATCGCTTCCACGCAATGTATGTACTCATCCATCTCATCCAGGCGATGAACCAGTTCCCAGACGCCTGCCGCGTCAGAACCCTTGTCAAAGCTTCCATATGTCTTCAGAAAATCTACCCGATCCAGCAGCTTTTGCATCTGTTCCCGCAGCTTTGGAAACCGCAGAATATCCTCAAATACATCACACCGATAGCGAATCACATCCGGGTCTCCTGAAATACGCGCCATCATCCGGCGCAACAGCGCCCGCTCCGGCTCCATCTTTGAGAGGGGCTCACAGATCGTTTCCACAGAAAGGTCATGATAAGTCGCCTCGGGGAGTTCTCTCTCATGCGCCCGTTTTCCGGGCGGACAGAGTAAGCTTAAATTATCTTCCATTAAAAAGCCTCCTTTGGTCCCTATATGGCTTTATTATAGAAGAGTTCTGCCCCCAATGCAATGAATAAATTCAATCTTATACTACCCACGCGCCTATCCGTGCTAAACAATATGTAGATGTTGGATTCATTCCAACGTCATTTCATAACTCACGCCTGGCAGCCCCCACACGCTGCCAGGCACTCCCTCGAATCATAATACACATTTAATATTACTTCTTTGATTGAATCCCTCGTTAAACGGAAAAAAGCGCAAAATATAAAAAGCGATGTTTTTCCGGGTTTTACGCCATTTTTACACCATTTGCGTTAAGTGGCAAGGAATCCTCCCACAAGTGGGGCCCCCTTACCACATTATTTAAATAAAAATATGCTGTTTCTGCCCATCAGTTTCATCCTGCCATAATCTCGCCAATCCGGTCGAATTCCTTCCTGATTTGCATCCTTCTTTTACACGCTCAATCAGAATAATGTTTTAGGGCATGTATGTACACTTCTCCGATTGGACTGATTTTTATTCCTTTTTGCTTCACATAACCGATGCAGATTTTTTCTGACTCGACAAGCGGAATTGCTTTATAATCCTTTCCGTTCAGTTCTTCGCAGATAATACCGGAACAGAGTGTATATGCGTTCAGACCCACCATAAGATTCAGCAATGTAGCCCGATCACTTGCGTGAATCAGCCGTTCATATTCATATGTACTGTTCATCTCTTCCGCAAAGTAATAGGAATTGTTTTTTCCCTGGTCAAATGCCAGGCACGGGAAAGGCGCAAGCTCCTGCATGGAAATGCAGTCTTTTTCCGCTAGGGGATGCCGATGCCAGAGGTAGACATATGTGTCACATTGAAATAATTCCACGAATTCAAGGCCATTTTCAGAAATTATCTTTGTCAGCGCCTTTTCATTAAATTCGCTGCGGTACAGAATTCCTATTTCGCTTTTCAGGTTCTTCACATTTTCAATTACCTCTGCTGTCGTTGTTTCATACACAGCAAACTCATAGCAGTCAATTCCAGCCGTTTTTACGGTATCAATAAAGGCTTTTACCGCAAATGTATAATGCTGCATGGATACGCTGAATTTCTCTTTTGCGCGCTTCTCCACATAACGCTCATAAAGAAGGCCAAACTGCTCGGATACCCCTCTCGCATAGTTTAAAAACTCTTCGCCTTCCCCAGTCAGCAGGATTCCCCTGTTCGTGCGTACAAAAATATTGAAGCCAATTTCATTTTCCAATTCCTTTATTGCCCCGGAAAGGCTGGACTGGGAAATAAATAACTCTTTTGCAGCACCATTTATAGAACCGTGATCGGCAATCGCAAGGGCATATCGTAACTGTTGCAGAGTCATCGCTGTCGTCCCCTCCTTACTACAGTCGTCAAATATAGTAAACAACGTAAGTCGTTTTACTTTGCGCCAGACGCGAGGCTGCGGCGCTGGACATCCAGTGGATGTCCGTTTAGCGCCGACCGAAGCGGAGCGGAGCGGAGACCGCAGCCATTCCTCGTGCGTCTGTGTGCATCATTTAACTTCATTCCAACACCAGATTTTCCTTTTCCACTTCACCTTTTTCCACATGAAAAGAATTCAGAACCGGAGCTGTCTGATTCTCCAATGACAGGATCAGATAGCTCGCGCTGCTGTCAAAAGCCAGCCGTATGTCCTCCTGGGAAGGGCGTGACGGAGACTCCGGATGGGAATGCCAGTTTCCAAGCGGTTTCCATCCATTTTTGCGCATATCCCTGACCGCCGAAAGCTGTTCTTTGGAATTCAGTGAAAAATGCTCCCTGGAATGATCAATATTGGTCAGAAGATACACATTTTCAATATATTTTTCTCCCCCTTCGATTCTCCCGCCAATCAGGCCACAGGCCTCCTCCGGAAGCTGTGCGAACGCATGGGAAATCATCTTATCGTAATCTTCTCTTTTCAGATGAATCGTCATATTTTTTCTCCGTTTCTTCCTGCAAGCCTTTTCAAAACGTCATTACACAGGCTGCCATTTATTTTTCTGTTATGACCTGTTCTGAAGTGCTGCCCGGATATCTCAGATACCCTCGCATTCTGTCTGTTCATAATCAATCAGTTCTGTGATCGTCGGATGTGCCCCGCAAACAGCACAGGAGCCGTCCGGTTTTGGAAGCCGTATTTTCCGGAACTCCATTTTGATTGCGTCAAAAGTCAGCAGGTAACCCGTCAACAGATCTTCAGCCCCCGTGATGTATTTGATCGCTTCCATCGCCTGAAGGCTGCCAATAACGCCGCCCATTGCTCCGATCACGCCCGCCTGTTTGCAGGTCGGAACCGCATCTTTGGGCGGCGGATTTTTAAATACACAGCGGTAACAGGGACCCTCCCCCGGCACGTAAGTCATCAGCTGTCCTTTAAATCGAATGATTCCCGCGTGAGAAAATGGTTTTCTGCCCATCACACAGGCATCATTGATCAGAAATTTTGCCGGGAAATTATCAGTCCCATCAATAATGAAATCATAGTCTCTTATCAGATCCATGATGTTTTCTGCGCTCACAAATGTGCGGTATGTATTTACCTGCACATCCGGATTCATCCGGTTCATCGTCTCTTTCGCGGACAAAACCTTCGCTTTTCCCAGATCCTCTGTCGAATGGATGATCTGTCTCTGAAGATTTGAGAGATCCACCTCGTCCGCATCTGCGATTCCGATTGTTCCGACTCCGGCAGCTGCCAGATACATGGCCGCAGGCGCCCCCAGGCCCCCGGCGCCAATGATCAGCACTTTCGAATTTAACAGTTTTTTCTGACCCTTTACACCGATTTCTTTTAAAATGATATGTCTGGAATAACGCTCAAGCTGCTCATTTGACGCTGTCCAGCGCGAGACCGGAGCATCAGCCGGGCGCGAAGCATTTTCGGCACTGTCGGTATTCGTATCCTTTTGTACCCCCATCAGCAGCCACCTCCCATAAAATACAGGAATTCTACCACGTCGCCCTCCTTCAGCGCCGCAGTTTCAAAAGTGGCACGTTCCGCAAATTCCTCATTTACAGAAACGCTGACATAGTCTGGCATTTCCACATCCTCTGATCTGATCAATTCAGCAATCGTAATTCCATCCTTTACTTCCTTTGTTGTACCTGCAACTGTTATCTTCATCTCAATCTCTCCTCTATATTTTTGATCAAAGCACAGCTTTTGCTTACAGATTCTCTCTCACCGCCATCTCCAGCACAAGCTTTGGCTGCACGCCGCCAAGCCGGCCGACTTCCTTTCCGTCCTTCAGGAAAAGAAACGTCGGCGCGGAAAGGACATGATACTTGGCAGCAAGCTCCGAATTCCATGCGACATTTACTTTTCCGACAAACACCTGGTCGCCAAATTCTTCTGTTAGTTCTTCCTCCAGCTCAGCCAGTACCGGCGCCATGCGTTTGCAGGGGACGCAGCTGTCCGAATAAAAGTCAATCAAGGACAGTCTGCCATTTTCCAATACTCTTTTTTGAAAACTTGTACCATCAACTTTTTCTGCCATCGCGTTCTGCCCCTTCCTATTCGACTTTTCTCACGATCAACTCGAACGTGCCGTCCTTATTGTCGATCAGCTTCAGGACCTGATGTCCCTCTTCTTTTATGCTTCTCGGAACATTCTGAACCGTTTCTCCCCCATTCATATGGATTGAAAGGATCTGCCCATCCTCCAGTTCCTCCAACGCTACTTTTGCTTTCACAAACGTCACCGGGCAGACGACATCCGTGATATCTACTGACCCATCTACCTGAAATTCCGCCATTCCATTTTCCTCCTTCTATTCGGACTCCTGTTTCTGTGACTTTTGTATGTTCACAGTTCCCCTGTTTTTTGACTGATAAGCCAATCTGAAAACTAAGTTTTTCCCTTTCACGCTGCCCATATACCGTTCCTGCTGACAAAAAGTTCCGGCAACTGTACATGGTTCAGACAGGATTCGCTGCACCATCGTATGCTGTTTTCAGCACCTCATGAAACTTCTCTTTGCCGACTCGATCAATCGTGAACTTAAACCGCTCTCCGGCATTCGCGTTGTCTCCAAAAAACTGAATCGCCGCATCAGTGACGGCAAAAAGCTGCTCTTCGGTTGTAATAAGAGGCAGGGGCGATTCCCCTTTGCAAATACTGTTGCCGAACGTGCCGCCAAATGACAAAATGTATGCCGTTTCCGCGTCCCAGGCATCGGTCGGACAGGATTTTTCACATCTTCCGCAGTAATTGCATTTTTCGTAATCCACCGTAGCCTTTCCGTCCACCAGGGTAATCGCGTGGGAGCGGCAGGCCTGCTCACAGACTCCGCATCCGATACAGTCTTCCTGACGCCATTTTACATTCAGCGCCCCTTTGATCCCCACATCATTTTCCTCTGCTTTCAGGCAGTTGTTCTGGCAGCCTGTGACTCCGAATTTAAATTTATGGGGAAGCTCTCTGCCGAAGTAGCGCTGATCCAGCTTTTTCGCAATATCCTGACAGTCAATATTGCCGCTCGGACAGACCGTATTTCCCTGGCAGGCCGTCACAGTACGGACGCGCGGCCCGCAGACGCCGGGCCTGCAGCCGCCATCCGCAAGCTCCGCTTTCACAGAATCAATGTCTTTTAATTTGATAAATGGAATTTCTACCCCCTGGCGGGAAGTCAGATGTACATAACCCTCTCCATATTTTTCCGCCACCTCGGCAATCTTCGCGAGATTCTCCGCCGTAAGCGTACCGCCCACCACCTGCAGACGCAAAGAAAAATGATCCTTTTGCTTCTGACGCATAAAACCGCCTTTTTTCAGAGTCGCATAATCAACTGCCATACTTCTTCTCCTTTCTTTGCCAGGAACCTATGAGCATTCCCACAGACCATCCCATCCCTATGTTTTTTATCAAAGCCCTATGCCTTCTATTACAGGAACCCGCCATCCTGTGTGCCCTCTGACACCAGCGATGTTTCCTGAAGAATCGCCCTCGCAATTTCACTTGCAGAGCAAATATCCACATTCTTCCATCCGGAATAGACGGATGAATTCTCCGCAATCGGAACTTCCGGATTTTCCACCAAAAGTACGATTAAACCCGCTTCCGTCAAAAGCTCCAGAATCCGGCCGATGTCCTCACCCGGCTCCGGCTGATAGAGGAACGTTCTTCTTCCCTCCGTGTACAGCCTGTACTCCACCTCCTGAATGAGCTTTAACGTAATCCCATCCGTTTCCGGCGATAATTTAAAGACAGCCGCCGTGTGTCCGTTCAGAATTGCCCGCTTCATGGCTGTAACCGTCTTATTTTCGTGCAAATCCTGCGTCGTGGAAGTGATAACTCCGCAGGCAGAAGTCATATTGGTAATGCGGTCAATCAGAATTAGTTCACCCAGAGTCTTATGTTTGCGGAACAGATCCAGCACAACACTGTCGGCAAATGTGATTTCCACCGAACCGATTTCGTTTTTCCGCAAATATCCCGTCTGGCGCCTTTCTCCTGTATTTACATCCGTATTGTAGCGAATCTGGCGCACCTGTCCCGGAACCAGCCGGGTTCCGATTTTTATGAAAAAAGCTTTTCCATTTATCAAAGCCTCATCATCCATCCACAGGATATCCGCAGTAACGCCGGACGCAATGGATAAATGCTCTCCTGCGGTCAGTACGCAGCCGCGGGAAACATCCACTTCCCGGTCAAGCTGGATTGTCACAGGCTGTCCGCGAAACGCTTCTTTGACTTCAGCATCTCCTGCCAGAATGTGCTTCACATGCGCTTTTTCCCGGCTCGGCAGCGCTGTGATTTCCTCTCCAGTCCGAATGACGCCTTCCTCAATCTGCCCCTGAAAACCGCGAAATTCGTGATTGGGCCGGCAGACACGCTGCACCGGCATATAAAACGGATTCTCAATCTCCTCGTTACGCCCCTTCTCTCTGTTTGCAGGTCTGGCGGTATCGGTAATGTCGGTCTGATAGGATTTGCTCTCCCAGGCGTCCGCATCCTCCGCGACGTCTACCTGCTCCAGATACGTCAAAAGAGCAGGACCGTCATACCAGCCGGTATGGACAGACTTTACGGTCACATTATCTCCTTCCGTTGCAGAAACCGGAATGATCCGGATATTGAAAAGTCCAAGCTCCGTTTTTAACTTCTCAATCTGCGTTTCAATCTCCCGAAAGCGTTCTTCGCTGTAATCCACCAGATCCATCTTGTTTACCGCAAAAACAAAATAACGGATTCCCATCAGTGCGCAGATGCGGGCATGGCGTCTGGTCTGCACGAGAACGCCCTGCGTGGCATCCACCAGAATCACCGCAAGATCCGCAAAGGAAGCTCCTACCGCCATATTGCGTGTGTACTCCTCATGCCCTGGCGTATCCGCCACAATAAAGCTGCGGTGTTCGGTTGTAAAATAGCGGTAGGCCACATCAATCGTGATTCCCTGCTCCCGCTCCGCCATCAGTCCATCCAGCAAAAGAGAATAGTCAATTGCCCCGCCTCTGGAGCCGACCTTAGAATCCAGCTCCAGCGCGCGCTCCTGATCCGCATAAATCAGCTTGGAGTCGTATAAAATATGTCCGATCAGGGTAGATTTTCCGTCATCCACACTTCCGCAGGTAATAAATTTCAGCAGTCCCTTCATATTAAAAATACCCCTCCCTTTTTCTGCGCTCCATGCTGCCGCTTTCCTCATGGTCGATGACGCGGCTGGTCCGCTCCGATTCCACCGCGCTCAAAGTTTCTTCAATAATCGCATCCAGTGTATCCGCGTCGGATTCGACCCCGCCCGTCAGCGGATAGCAGCCAAGAGTGCGGAAGCGGATCTTCTTTTTCACAATCTCTTCTCCCGGACGCAGCTTCAGCCGGTCGTCATCTACCATAATGATATTGCCATCCCGATAAACCACGGGACGTTCAGCCGCAAAATAAAGAGGAACAATCTCTATGTTTTCCTGGCGGATGTACTGCCAGATATCCTTCTCTGTCCAGTTAGACAAGGGGAATACCCTCATGCTCTCCCCCTTGTGGATCTTTGTATTATAAAGCTTCCACATTTCCGGTCGCTGGTTTTTCGGATCCCATGCCTGCTCGGCATTGCGGAAAGAGAAAATCCGTTCCTTGGCCCGTGATTTTTCCTCGTCCCTGCGCCCGCCGCCAAATGCCGCGGTGAAACCATACTTTTGAAGCGCCTGTTTTAATGCCTGCGTCTTCATGATATCCGTATAAGCCGAACCATGGTCGAATGGATTGATTCCCTGGCGGACGCCCTCTTCGTTTGTGTACACCAGCATTTCAATTCCTTTTTCTTTCGCGATCCGATCGCGGAACTCGATCATCTCCCGGAATTTCCATGTCGTATCAATATGAAGAAACGGAAATGGAGGTTTTTCCGGATAAAATGCTTTCATAGCCAAATGAAGCATCACGGAACTGTCCTTTCCGATCGAATAAAGCATGACCGGTTTTTCACATTCCGCGGCTACTTCCCGCATGATGTAAATCGCCTCTGCCTCCAGTTCATCCAAATGCGATAAATTGTACATGGTATTTGTCTCCTTACTGATCTCAATATCGGTTCGCCTCTCTGGAATCCACAAGGATTTCCTGACAATTCTGGTGCGCATCCGTAACCTGCCAACACAGCACGCTTTTTTCTTTTTTTACCGAAAGCACAGCGCCGCGGCCGCCGATATCCGCTCCGAGATAATAATGAATCGCCCCAAAAGGGCATTCCTTTAAACAGGAAGCGCAGCCCCAGCAGTCGCGTTCCTGTCGGATAAAAGCCCTGCCATCCACACCCACTCCGAGCAGATTTCCCGGACAGGCTTCCACACATCTGCCGCAGCCCACACATTTTCCCGCATCAATCCGGATACTCATGGTTTTTCTCTCCCATCCCCTGTTTTGATATCCCGGTAAATGATTTCAATCTGTCCGTTCCGATACCTTGAATTTACATATTTTTCAAACCGCGGATCTGTCCTGGGATAGTCTGTATTCTCCGCAAATCCATGCCAGCGTGTCTCTTTTCTTGCCGCCATATGGGCGAGAAGCGTCCGGCACACCACCAGACGTTCCCGAAGCTCATAGATACGCAGCAGATCATACATGGTTTCCGCCCGAAGAGAGGGAATCTCCTCCTGCAGCAGCCGGATTCTGCGGTCGGCCTCCTTTAATCCAGTTTCACTGTATCGGTAATCTGTGCGGATGCCGCCTGCATACTGATCCATAATTGCCTGCATGGCTTCCTCCGCCTGATCGATATCAATTACAGTACGAGATTTTGAAAGATATGCTTCATATTCCTGCTTTTTCTTCGGACTATCCTCCTCGAATCTGTCCGAATCATCCTTTCTGCCCGCACCAGCATATGCGTACCCACTCTTCTGCTCGTGAGAACCCTTCTGCGTCTTCGTATGCTCCCCCACCGCGCAATTCCCGAAAACGCCATCTGACAGGTAGCGCATCATCGCCTCCGCCGCAATCTCCGCTTCAGCCAGCGCGCCGGTGACATATTTCTGCGGGCAGCCTCCCGCCACGTCCCCCGCAGCAAAAAGCCCCTGAAGCGTCGTCCGGCGATTTTCATCAACCCAGTATCCGCTTGCAGTGTGACCTCCCACAATATATGGCTCCGTCCCTTCGATCTCCACATTCTTCCCTGACGGTCCGCATTCGTCCTCCAGCCACTTTAAAGTCTGCGATGGAGCCATATTCAGATACGCTTTGTATAAATCCGTCTCCTGTTCTTTGGAAATTCCTGCCGTTTTCAGGAAGCAGGGGCCGCGCCCCTCGCGGTTTTCCATAACCGTTCCATATAGCCGCCCGGACGTCGTACGGTCATAGCGGTTTTCGTACTCCTCCCCTTTGGCATTCACCTGACTGGCCAAAATTCCCTGGGCGATCGTCCCGACCGGGGCAATCGTGTCCTTGCATCGCAGAGCGATGAAGCGCATCTCAAAGGTCGTCATCTCCGCCCCGGCCAGGATACCCATTGCATAGCCGGCCCCGGTATTAAAAGGAGGATACCAGAGTTTGTGTTTCGAAAAGCCGGGATTATTAGGGCGATAGAGACCTGCCGCCCCGCCGGTCGCTATCAGTACCGCTTTCGCGTGAATCTCGTAAAACACAGGAGCATTCACATCAAATCCATATGCTCCCCGCACTGTGCCATCTTCCAGAAAATAATCTGTAATATTGACATGATTCAAAACCGCCACGTTTGGCTGAGAAGATGCTGCGTTCGCCAACAGCGGTTTGATGTTTTCTCCGTTAATCTTAATATTGCGCCATCCACGTGAGGCATAGCTGCCGTCCTCATTTTTCAAAATGACCAGCCCAAGCCGCTCCAGTTCTTCCGTCACCTCATTGAGGCGCCCGGACATGGACAAAAGCAGATCCTCCCGCGCAATCCCCTGGGCGTCCCTTTTGGCGTAATCTACGTAATCCTGCAGCGTGTGCCCGTCCGTAATATAGGCATTCAGCGCATTTACCCCTGCCGCAAGACAGCCGCTGCGCCGGATATTCGCTTTTTCCACGATCAAAACATGATAATCGGATCTCTGTCCAAGGATGTAAGCGGCATAGCACCCCGCCGTTCCACCGCCGATGATGAGGATGTCTGTAGAAAGCACTTTTGTTTCAAGGGTCATATGATCACCGTCTCTTCTGTGTTGATCAGCGAATTCCCAACGATCTGTACCTTCTGATCTTCGCTAAACACATAGGCGCGGTAGATAAATACCCGGACTTTTTCCCCTTCCTGCACCGGCGCTTCTTCAATTTTCCGCATTCCCTGCACAAGAATCCCGTGAATCCTCACCCACAGGTCAATCTCGCGTCCGCGGAAGAGCACGCGCTCGACGATCCCTTCCTCTGTGGAAATTTCATAACGGAGTGTCTCCCCTTCTTTGGAAATACTCACATTCTCCGGCCGGATGACAGCGTGATATTCCGGACCGAGCTGCCCGAATCCTCTGAAGCTTCCGATGTTGTCAATCCGCGTCGGATGTCCCATGAATTCCGCGACGAAAGCGGTATCCGGATTGCGGTAAATCTCCATCGGTGAGCCAATCTGCTCAATGCGCCCCGCATTGGTAATGATGATCTCATCAGCCACCTCGATCGCCTCGTCCTGATCATGAGTAACAAAGATGCTGGTCACCCCGACCTTATTAATCATTTCCCGCAGCCAGGCGCGAAGCTCCTGTCTCACCTTCGCGTCGATCGCGGCAAACGGCTCATCTAAGAGCAGCAGCTCCGGATTGGGCGCAAGTGCCCTTGCAAAAGCCACCCGCTGTCTCTGTCCGCCGGAAAGTTGGTTTGGATAGCGTTTTTCCAGTCCTTCCAGCCCGATCAGGGAGATCAGCTCATTTACCCGCTCCCGGATGTCTTTTGTTTTCCATTTATTCACCTTTAATCCGAAGGCGATATTGTCATACACCGTCTTATAGCGGAACAGCGCATAATTCTGAAAGACAAACCCCACGCCGCGTTTACTTGCAGGGACATCGCTGACATTCTTCCCACTGATCAGAATCTCTCCGGAATCCGCCGTCTCCAGACCGGCGATGATGCGCAATATCGTGGTTTTCCCGCTTCCACTCGGGCCAAGCAGGGCAACCAGCTGCCCTTTTTTCACACCAAAACTCACATTCCGTGAGGCATGGCAATCCTGAAAGGCCTTGTTGATTCCTCTCAGTTCCAGATAGTTCTCGTTTGCTGCTTCTGTTTTGTTGTTTCGCTGTTCCATTTCGTTCTCCCTGAGATTCTATATCGTCTGATTCTCCTGCTTTCCCCTGCGTTCCAGCACGCTGCGGAGGATCAGGATCAGCACCGCCATCAGCACCAGAATTGCCGACACCGCAAACGCTCCTGTGAAATCATATCCCTGGTACAAAAGTTCGATATAAAGCGGCATGGTATTGGTTTTCCCTCGCAAATGTCCGGACAATACCGATACCGCGCCGAACTCTCCCATCGCTCTGGCGCTGCAGAGGACAATTCCATACAGAAGCGACCATTTGATATGCGGAAACGTGATTTCACGAAAAATCCGAAATCCCCCGGCGCCCATCAGCGCTGCCGCTTCCTCTTCATCCGTCCCCTTCGCAGTCAGCACCGGAATAATCTCCCTCGATACAAATGGGAACGTGACAAAAATCGTTGCCAGCACAATTCCAGGGACTGCAAAAATAATCTGGATACCGGCTTCTTTTAGATACGGATATAATGCACTCTGCCGCCCGAAGGTCAGCACATAGATCAATCCGGCGATGATTGGCGACACCGTAAGCGGCAGATCAATCAGCGTTGAAATAATTTTCTTTCCTCTGAACTGGAAACGGGTGATCAGCCAGGCTGCGAAAATACCAAAAATGGTATTAAAAATCACGGTAAGTACAGTCACTTCAATTGTCAGCAAAATTGCCTTTACCGCATACTCATCCGACACAGCCTCCCAGAATGCCCCGACTCCTTCCCGGAAAGCGGTCACAAGGACATAGATCAACGGCAACACCAGCATGACGATCAGAAAGACCGCGCAGATTCCGATGAGCAGCCATTTTACAGATCCCGAGTTTTTCTTTGTGTTCATAAAAATCGCCTCCTATGCGATTCCGCTCACGATACGTGATGCACGGCTCTGTACCACTGCATTAATAAAAAGGATTGCAAAAGCCGCCAGCAGCATCACCAAAGCGATCGATGTCGCACTGGCATAGTCGTATTCCTGCAGCTCCGACATAATCATCAGAGGGGCAATTTCGGTCTTATACGGCGTATTTCCCGCTATAAACACGACACTGCCGTACTCTCCGAGTCCCCTCGCGAATGAGGTAGTAAAGCCTGCGATCAATGCCGGAAAAATCTCCGGCAGGATCACATGTCTTAATGTCTGTCCACTGCTTGCGCCTAAAATATTGGCCGCCTCTTCAAACTGCGGATCAAGGCTTTCCAGTACCGGCTGTACAGACCGGACGACAAAAGGAATTCCTATAAACACCAGGGCTACCGTAATACCGGTCGTTGTATATGCGATCTTTATTCCAAACCGGTTAAAGAAACTCCCTACCCAGCCATTTGTAGTAGTAAGGTGGGTAAGAGAAATACCCGCGACCGCCGTCGGCAGTGCAAATGGAAGTTCAATAATCCCATTCATGATTTCTTTTCCCGGAAACTCATAGCGTACCAGTACCCAGGCCAGGATCGTACCCATCACCGCATCAATCACCGCTGCGACAAAAGCAGTCCGGAAGCTGACTGCGTAGCTGGATAATACCCTGGGTCTGGTCACGGTACTGATGAAATCCGCAAACGAGAGCTGTGCGGAATAAATAACCAGCGTACAAAGCGGAATGACCACGATCAGCCCCAGCATAGCCGTCACGATTCCAAGAGAAAGGCCAAACCCCGGAATCACCCGTTTCTTTTTTCTCTTCTTTTCTTTCAAATGAGTTCCACCTTTCCTTGTTGGCAGCCCGTTCTTCACAAACATTCTTACTCTTCATAGATACTGTCGAAAATAGCTCCGTCCACAAAGTGTGTCTCTGTCGCCTCTGTCCATCCGCCAAAATGGCTGATGTCCGTCAGTTCAACATTCGTATTAATCCACTTGCCATCCTCCGGAATCTCGGTGATCGTATTGCTCTCATCCTCCGTCGCGTATTCCGCAAGAATCTCTTCATTTGATGGGCGATAATAATTTTCTGCCTCCAGACGCTGAGCCTCATCCGAATACAGATAGCTCAGATACTCAGTCGCGACCTCCCTTGTGCCTCTCTCATCCACGACCTCATCTACGATCGCTACAGTTGGCTGGCAGAGGATGGATACCGACGGAACCACAATCTCATACTCACCCGGATACTCTTCCAGTGCCAGAAATGCTTCATTTTCCCAGGCAATCAGCACATCTCCCTGTCCGTTCTCTGTGAATGTCGTCGTCGCGCCGCGCGCACCGGAATCAAGTACCAGAACATTCTCATACAGTGTCTTAATGCTCTCCTGAATCTCCTCCTCACTCTGCCCCTGCAGCTCGAAATAGTACCAGGCCGCCAGATAATTCCAGCGCGCGCCACCGGAAGTCTTCGGATTCGGCGTAATCACACCCACACCCTCATTCAGCAGGTCATCCCAGTCCTGAATATCCTTCGGATTACCGGAGCGTACCAAAAAGACAATCGTCGAAGTATAAGGTGAGCTGTCCAAATCAAATTCTGAGGTGTACCCCTCCTCAATCAGCCCCGCATCTACAAGTGTATCCACATCACCCTCCAGCGCCAATGTCACTACATCCGCCTCAAGGCCGTTCGCCACCTCAAGCGCCTGCTTACCGGAGCCGCCGTGAGACTGTACGATCTCGACCTCCTCGCCGGTCAGTTCCAGCCAGTGTGCCTGAAACAGCTCATTGTAAGCTGCGTAAAGCTCTCTGGTCGGGTCATACGAAACGTTTGTGATCTCCACACTTGCGGCAGACACCGGTACGCTGCCAACACCCAGCGCGAGTGCGCATAAGCTTGCTGCCGAGCCGCTTAAAAATTCTCTTCTGGTTATTCTTGTCATTTCTATTTTCCTCCTATGCTTCTGTCAAAAAAACACTTGATACAGGTCATAATTACTTCCTATTTTCATCAATAGCCTTCTCTCCTATTGCCAGGCTGACGTCAACAATTGCAGATTCCCCCCGCAGATAAAAAAATCAGTTTCATATGTTCCTCCATTTTCCTACTAAATTAATAGGTTTTATATGTTATGAGGTAATCATACAACAAAAAAAGGAATCCGTCAATTTCCGGATTCCGATAACTGGTTATCTGTTTTACAGATAACTACTTTTAATTATTTGCTCCTTCCTGTTCATTTTACCACCATTGTTATCGCGGTCGTAAAATCCTCGATCAAATCCTTCGCATCCTCAATCCCTACGCTGACACGGATCAGGTCGTCATAGACTCCCGCTGCCGCTCTTTGCTCTTCCGATGCGTGTACATAAATCGTTGACGCCGGATGGATGACCAGGGTACGGACATCGCCAATATTGGTGGCCTTTTTCGCATATTTCAGGCTGTCCATCATCTGGTAGGCCTTCTCCTTCGAGCCGACGCGTATGGTCAGGATCGCACCGCCCCCCTTTCCACCAAACTGGCTTTCCGCCAGTGCATGATATGGGCTTTCATTCAACGTTGGATAATTCACATACAGACAACCACACTTGCCCGGTGCACTCTGCTTATCCTGTTCATGAGCCAGACGCTCTATCGCCTCGGCAAGCGCCTGCGCATTCTCACAGATTCGCTGCATCCGAAGCCCCAGAGTTTCCAGACCGACAACATTCAAAAAAGCGTTCATTGGAGCAAGACAGGCTCCCATATTTCTCCAGATTCCGTTGCGCAGCTTTGCGGTGTAAGCAAATGGTCCATAGGAACGATACTCCGTCATGCCGGGATAACGTTCTGTATTCCATTTAAAGCGCCCACCATCTACAATAATTCCACTAATGGAATTTCCGCCGCCATTTATATATTTTGAGGAAGAATGTACAACAATATCTGCACCATATTCAAGCGGACGGATCAGGTAAGGAGTTGCAGTAGTCGCATCCACAATCAGCGGGATTCCCCTCGCATGTGCAAGCTCTGCCACACTGCGGACATCCATCACATCCAACGCTGGATTGCCAATCAGTTCGCCAAAAATAACCTTTGTCCTCTCATTAATAAGCGGTTCTATTTCCTGAACCGTCACATGCTCAACATATCGTGTTGTAATCCCAAAGCTTTCCAGATCTCCAAACAGATCGATGGTCCCGCCAAACAGTCCGCTTCCCGCAATCACCTCATCCCCCGCCTGAAGGATGTTCAAAAGCGACAGCGTAACAGCAGCCATCCCGGAAGAACAGGCTACAGCGCCCACTCCACCTTCCAGTTCACAGATTCGTCTTTCAAACGCATCCACCGTAGGATTTCCGATCCTGGTATACGCGAAGCCCGGTGCCCGGTTCTGGAATACCTTTTCCAATGCCTCCGAGCTTTCATAGCTAAAGGCGCTTACCTGTGAAATCGGGGGCAGGGTAGCGCCATTCTGATATTCTTTTGCCTCTTTTCCATGCAGCAGTTTCGTTGAAAATTCCATCTTTTTTCCTCCATATGCACCTGGCTTGCTTCCCGCAAATCTGTGCGAAACAATATATTTGCCTTTCTGAGACTTAGCTTATAACAGATCACAGCCGTTCGTCAAAGTCCTTTTTCCGATAGCCAGCTATCGGAAATTCAGATAGCAAAAATGACCCTCAATTACCAAATATTGAGAGTCATTTTTCTGATATCAATGATGATCAGCAGGCACACCGCCGCAGATAACGAAATCCATACGCAGGCAGCTTTACATTGACCATCTGCATACGTACGCCGCTTAACAGATCCTCGTACATCCCATCTGTCTCGGAAATCCAGGCGGTTTTATTCTTTTCACAGAAATTAAAGAGTCCGACCACTTTTTCTCCCTCAAAGCAGCGGCCGATCCCTAATACAGAATCGTCCCCGGTCTCTACGGTCCAGACATCCGCATTTGTGACAAAGACTTTCGACGTCCGGCGTATCTCCTCCAGCCGGGCAAGCGGGTAAAAGATCCGGCTCTCGGTCGAATCCGCATCCTTGAGCCGCTCCACTGCTTCCCAGTCCATCCTGCCGCGGTGAATATAGCGGGAGTCGTCTGCCTTCCACGGATCCTCTCTGTAGGAGTAATCGTTCTTCTGCGCGACTTCATCCCCGCTGTACAAAATCGGGATCCCGGAAAGAAAAAACATATACGCGTGCAGCATAACATCCAGGGAAATCGCCTGCGCAAGCTCCGTCTCCTCCTTCGGGCAGCCCTGGCGCAATCCGCGCTCCGCCGCCTCAATCCCGCACATGGAGGCAGTCGTACCGCAGAAACGGGCGTCCCCCGTCACAGGATCGTCGTTGTAGAGTTCGCCCCGGCTGCTGTTCCCTGCTTTTCCAAGAAAATACGCATTCAGATACTGCTTATGCGCACATTCTTCAAAGCCCTGCCGCGCCAGGAAATCATAGTCCAGTCCCCAGCCGATGTCGTCATGGCAGCGCAGGTAATTTAAAAAAACATAGTCTTTAGGAAGCGCACAGATGGTATCCAGCTGTTTTTTCAACAGACGGACGTCTCTGGTAGCTACGGTATGCCAGGTGGTCGCCATCGTCGTCACATTGTAAAGCATATGACATTCCGGCTTCTCTATCGTGCCAAAATAGGGCGCCACCTTTTCCGGCTCCATCACCACCTCACCCAGCAGCAGAATCCCGGGGCAAACGATCTCCGCGATCATGCGCATCATACGCACGATTGTATGCACCTGCCGCAGATTCCGGCAGGAGGTGCCGAGTTCCTTCCATATATATGGTACTGCGTCAATGCGAAAAATATCGATGCCCTGGTTCGCCAGATACAGGAAGTTGTACATCATCTCGTTGAAGACACGCGGATTCCTGTAATTCAGATCCCACTGATAGGGATAAAAGGTCGTCATCACATAATGGCCGACCTGTGGTAACCAGGTGAAATTGCCGGGTGCCGTCGTCGGGAAGACCTGCGGCACAGTCTGCTCAAACTGCCGGGGAATCGTTTCATTCTCATAGAAAAAGTACCGGCTCATGTACTCGCCCTCGCCCGCCCGGGCGCGGCGCGCCCACTCATGGCACTCCGAGGTATGGTTCATGACAAAATCCATGCAGACATTAATCCCATTTTCATGACAGGTGTTCGCCAGATGAGCAAGATCCTCCATCGTCCCCAGTTCGTCATTCACTCTTCGAAAATCGGATACAGCATAGCCGCCATCGGACTTCCCTTTTTCCGTTTTCAGAAACGGCATCAGATGAAGCACGTTAACATTGCACTTTTGTATGTAGTCCAACCGCTCTTCCACACCCTTAAGCGTACCGGCAAAATTGTCCACGTAAAGCATCATGCCCAGCAGATCATTCCCTTTATACCAGGCGGAACCGGCCTCCGCTTCTGCTTCCCGGACATGATCTCTGTCACGAAGCTTCGCATCCCGCTCCAGATAAAACTGCTCCATTCTGTCGCACAGCTCCGCGAACATAGAGCCATTGTCGTAAAGCTCCATATACAGCCAGCGCAGTTCGTCCCTGTGCTTTTCCAGACGTCTGTCAAAAAGAGTTCTGTCTTCCCCCATATATTCTCCCATCCTGTTCACTCACTATACATCCAGTCTTTTCATATCCGCCAGGATTTCCTTCTCCGTCTTTTGCCGCGGCGCGGCTCCCTGCACATCGGACGGAACATCCCCCTCTGTTTCCGCCGTATCCGGATCCAGATACGGGGCAAACATCCTCAACAGCCTCGAAGCATGAAACATCGCAATCGCAGAAAAGCCACAGAGAACCCAGAGAAACGCGTAGGTCGGCAGGTTTCTCTGGTCGTAAAAAGTCCAGACCAGAGGTACAATGTTCAGTACCAGCATCAGCAGTGTCTGCGCCGGCTTTTTGACAGCAAAATATACACTGTCTGCAATCAGCTGCCGAATGCTGACGCGAAACACGGACATCACCGGGAATACATAGCACGCAAGAATCAGCAGGATAATGACAATCGCCATCAAAGGATATCGGAAAAAGCGCAGGATTCCCTCAGACTGACTGCACCAGTAAATTTCCAGGCAGGCAAGAAGTCCCAGCAGAGCCATCCCGGCATAACAAAGTGTTCCCTGTTTGAAGTTATCCTTTAATCCCTGCCAGAAGGTTGAAAACGGATTGATTGTTTTTTGCCTGAGACAGCGAAACATCGTTAAGTAGAGCGCGGCATAAGCTGCCCCTGCCGTTACGACCGGCAGAGAACAAAGAATAAAAAGCAGGTTTGCCGCAATCAGGATGCCGCACCGGGTCATGATCTGCCCGAAAACGCTGTCGTTGTCCATAAAACTGTTTAAAAATCGCATTCTTCACCCACCTCTGCTACCAAATCCATTCCCTGTTCAAAACAACAGGCCACTGTCTGCGCTTCAATTCCGTCTGAACCATTTTCAAAGCCGTCTGAAATAAATCTGTACGCTCGGATAATCCCCATACAGTCTCGGCAGCACCAGCCCGCCGTACATCAGCGCATCCCCGCCAAAAATTCCAAAAGGCTCCGGTGTCTCCGCCTCTTTGCTCTCCGGGTTACCAATCGCGCCGAATACATCAAACACAGCCAGCCGGTATTCCGCCTGCGGATCCAGCCCACGCAGGCGCAGGCGCACCAGCGGAGCGTTTCCTCTTGAATGGGTAATTACCACATTCACCAGACTCTCCGTCTGATCTTCTGAAACAAACTGCCACGCCAGGTACGGCAGACGATCGTCCGGATTTTCCATCCGGAAATAATCGCCTTCCCGGATCAGATCCGCATAGCGGTGAAATCGCGTGATCTGTCCACGTACTGCCTCTTTTTCCGCTTCCGTGAGAAGATTCAGGTCCAGCTCGTAGCCAAAGGTACCGCTCATAGCCACCACAGCGCGCGTATCAATTGGCACGGTTCGCCCGGTCTGGTGATTTGGGCAGGCAGAAACATGTGCCCCGACCGCGCTCACCGGATAGGCAAATGATGTGCCATGCTGGATGGTCAAGCGCTCGATCGCGTCTGTATCATCGCTGCACCAGATCTGCGGAAAATAAGAGAGCATCGCGGCGTCAAATCTCCCGCCGCCCCCCGCGCAGCCTTCAAACAGCACCTCCGGGAATTGACCAGTCAGCCGCTCCAGCAGATCGTATACGCCAAGAATGTATCGATGAAAGACCTGACCCTGGTTTTGCGCCGGCAGCGCACGGGAATAAACGTCTGTCATATTCCGGTTCATATCCCATTTGATATAATCAATTCGATGATTCCTCAGCAAAGCGCCAATTCGCTCATAAAGATACTCTACCACCTCCGGACGGCTCATATCCAGCACCAGCTGGTCACGCCCCATTGTCGGCGCCTTGCCCGGAAGCGTCAGCACCCAGTCCGGGTGCGCCCGGTAAAGGTCAGAATCCTCATTTACCATCTCCGGCTCGATCCAGAGGCCGAACCGCATTCCGAGACGATTCACCTCTTCGATCAGGCGGTTCAGCCCGCCCGGCAGCTTTTCTTCATTCACAATCCAGTCGCCCAGACCCTGATGCTCGCTGTTGCGTCCGCCAAACCAGCCATCGTCCAGCACCAGAAGGTCCACCCCCAGCGCACTGGCCTCTCTTGCGATAGAAATAATCTTGTCCGTATCAAAATCAAAATAAGTGGCTTCCCAGTTATTAATAAGGACCGGCCGCTTTTTCTCCGTCCATCGGCTGCGGCAGATATTTTTTCGGATAAAGCGGTGATAATTTTGCGAAAGCGTTTCCAGTCCTTCATGAGAAAATGTCAGAAGAACCTCCGGCGTCTGAAAGCTCTCACCGGGAGTGAGCGGCCAGCGGAACATCTCGTCATGAATTCCCGGAACCACCCGAATGCCGCCGCTCTGATCCTTTTCCACATCCAATTGATAGCTGCCGGAATAGACCAGCATTACCCCACAGCAGTCGCCATATTTTTCTGTCGTCTCATGCTCCGCCAGTATGAGAAAGGGATTATGATGATGACTTGATGCGCCGCGCCGGGAGGAAATCGTCTGAATCCCGTGCATCACGGGGATGCGTTCCATCTGACGCTCCATCAGATGCCGTCCGTGAAAATGAAGCAGCTCCCAGTCGCCAAACGGAATATCCAGACAGGCGCTGGCCGCCTTCTCCAGTGTCAGCTCCAGCCCGCTGATATTTTTGATCCGAGCCGCGCGCGTAATCATATCACGCTCTTCAAACACGCCGTAGTACAGAGTCAGCTCCAGCCCCGCCACCGGATCCACCAGCTTCACAATCAGTGTCTGCGCTTCTGTCTCCCGCGCAAATGCCGAAGGCATTCCTTCCACCGTATATTTTCCCTCAAGAATTTCGTGGCTTTCATAGCAAAAATCCGCTCCGCAGGAGCCGTCACCCGCCCGGGGAACCAGTGCGCTGACGCGGAAATCTCCCTGATTGCAGCCCGGGTACTCCTGCGGCATCGTATCCAGACTATATCCCGTCTGAAGCCGTTTTTCATACGGATTCGGAGAAAACCCATAATCTGCTGGATGGTACAGATGGCTCAGGCTGCCGCTCACCCTGCGTCCATAATACAAATGCCGCAGATGTCCCAGCTCATCCACCTGCATTTCATAAGTTGTCTTTTTTGTATGAAGGGCAAAGATTTTCTCATTTTTTAAAAAAAGAATACTCATATGTCCTGATCTCCAATCAAATGTTTTCGTCCGTTCAGTACTTTCACAGTGCTGTTTTTTTACTCATCCAGCGCGAACAATTCTCCGTTCGGATAGCGCAGATGGGTGCGCGCTTCCCGCGGCGCCCTGCGGTAATCAACAGGCGCGCACTGGTAATTCTGTTTGAAAATCCGTGAGAATGCCTGCAGACTGCCATATCCCGTCCGCAGTGCAATCTCCTCGACGGAAAGATCTGTATCTGACAGCAGGCGGGCGCCCTCCCGCATACGCACCAGAATCAGATATTCCCTCGGTGAAACACCGATCTTCTTTGAAAACAATTTCGTAAAATAACTGCGGTCAATCCCGATCGAACGCGGGACATCTCCGATTTTCATGGAAGCGAAATTATGCCGGATATACTCCATGCCATGCTTCACATACGTATCCGGGTCATATTCCTGGTTGTGGTTCTCCTTGTCCGGGGTTCCCGTCTTCACTGCCAGCCCCAGAAACTGGTAAAGAATCCCCAGCCTCCAGAGATCACTGGAAAGCTGCAGCTCCGGCTTCTCCATCAGTTTGGAGATCAATTCCAGAAAATTTGACGGATTCGTCCTGCAGTCGCGAATGTTTACCCCTGTGCGCAGTCCCGCCTGCTCCAGATAATAAATCGCTTTCTCCCCGCCAAAGGTCACCCAGCAATAGGTCCATGGGGTCTCCATATCGGCCTGATAGCGCGTCCGCTCCATTGGTTTCGTGACAAAAATCTGCCCCGCACGAACCGTCGAAGCATTCCCCTCGACTTCCAGCGTCCCCTGACCCGAAAGAACCACATGGAAATGATAGCCCGGACGGTCAGCAGTTGCAAAAAAATAACCCGGATGGCATTTTTCGATTCCACAGCACATCAGATACAGTGATTCGTTCTGTCTTTTTGAGTGAGTCAGCCCCAGATAGCGGCAGTGTTCTGATTTATATACGTATTCTTTTTCCGGCATGACTGTTCTCTTTTCCTTTCCCGCAAATCAAGCAGGCAAACATCTTTGGCTGCCGCTTAACATCCGCTGAGGCAAAACATACACCTGCAGTACATCCGCCTGAATCATCACAAAGATATTACTACGAATAGATTCCGTTCGCAATCTGGAACAAGCCGGTAATCTCATTTTTATGTTTACAGGCCACGCCTTCCTTCTGTCCATCAAACGCAAGCCCCTGGCCTGTAAAGCAGCAATTGATGTTTTTACAGCTTGCTTCCCGAAGTCGCGATGCCCTCGATGAACTGCTTCTGGAAGACCAGATACAGTACAATCATCGGGAGACACGCCATCAGCGCGGCGGCCATCAGCTCCGGGTAGTTGGAGCTGTACTGCCCCTGCATTTTCGCGAGCGCCGCGGAAAGCGTTGTTTTCTCAATTTTTGTTGATACAATCATCGGCCACATCAGATCCTTATAGGCAAATACTGCTGTGAAAATTCCCAGGCTGACCATAGCCGAGCGGGTCAGCGGAGCCATAATGAACAGGAAACGCTGCGGAATGCTGCAGCCGTCAATTGCGGCTGCCTCCTCCAGGCTCTTCGGCAGTCCCTGGTAACCCTGTTTGAGCAAAAACGTTCCAAACGCTGTAACTACGCCTGGAAAAACCAGACCTGCCATGGTGTTCATCCAGCCGAGTTTGGAAATCATTACATACTGCGGAATGATAAAAATCTGGCTGGGCACCATCATCTGAATCAGCACCAGGGAAAACAGCAGATTCTTTCCCGGAAAATTCAGACGGCCAAACGCATAGCCGGCCAGTGTCGCCGTCAATACCGCGCAGACCACGCGCCAGAAGATCATCAGTATGGTATTTTTGTAAAGGTACAAAAAGTTATAGTTTTTCCAGACGGAAACAAAGTTGTCCAGCTTCCAGCTGGACGGGAAGATCACAAACGGGTTGACCGAGGTCGACTCAGAAAGTGTCTTAAACGCGGTCAGGAGCATCCACAGAAACGGCACCAGCATCGTGATCGAAACAACAATCAGGATAACATGAATCAGCCCCTGCGTCATGCGCTGTTTTGTCTTATAGCTATCCATTTTCCCGCCTCCTCAATCGTAATATACCCACTTTTTCTCTGCTCTCTGAAGCAGGAAAGTGATTGCCATAATGAACACCAGCATGCACACTACAATGGCCGCGCCATAGCCCCGGTTGCCATTGGTAAACGCATATTTATAGAAAAGATACACCACCGACTGTACCGAGGAAAGCGCCTGGTTGGTCGTATCCATGACCATATAGATCAGATCAAACACCTGAAGCGCGCCAATGATACGGGTCTGCAGGATAAAGAATGTAGTCGCGGAGAGCAACGGTACCGTTACATGGAAAAACTGTTGAATACCGGACGCGCCGTCAATCATCGCCGCCTCATAATAATCATGCGGAATTTCCTGCAGTCCGGAGAGAAACAGGATCATATTGTAACCGACGATCGACCACACACCAATCACGCCGATCGAGATCCAGGCGATATTTGAGTCAGAAATCCACGCGATGTTCAGGCCGAACAGATTATTTAGCAGACCAAACTGCTGGTTGTAGAGAAACTTCCACACCATAGCCACCGCTGCTGGTGCGGCCACCATCGGCAGGAAGAAGATCGTGCGGTAGCCGCTCCGGAACGCGATCTTCCGGTTCAGGAAAACCGCCAGCAAAAGACCAAGCGCAATGCCGAACGGCACCTCAATCAGGGCATATTTTACGGTATTTACAAGGCTCCCCCAGAACTCCGAGCTGGTGAGTACGCCTTCATAATTGCTCAGTCCGACAAAGACATTTCCCCGGCCGAAATCGCCGGTTTTGCAAAAGGACTGGTAAATCGTATAGACAATCGGGTAGAAGTTCAGAACGAACAGGCCGATCATTGTCGGGGCCACAAACAGCAGCCCCCACATCGCCTCATTCTTTTCCGCCCGGGACATTTTTCCTTTTTTTCCCATAGCGCACACTCCATTTCTATCATTACTCAGAGGCCAATATGTCATTCATATAGGAAGCGCAGGCGTCCAGAGTGCTGCTCATTACAGATGTATCCAGCCACGCGTTGACAAGCTGCTCCCGGTAATAATTCTGCCAGGTAGTAGTATAGCGGCTGTGCGGATAAGAAATCAGAGTCGCCGTATCGTTCATCACCGCTACCGCAGAAGCGTCAATCCCTTTCTCCGTGATCACATCCGCATACGAGGAATCCGCCCCCACATAACCGGAAAGCGTCACGCCTAGCTCTGCCTGCTTCACCTGCATATCATAGCTGGAAAGCCAAAGCACCAGAGCCGCTGCCTCGTCTGTATAAGAAGAACCTGCTGACGCCGACCACGCAAGGGAATTGTAGATGGTCACGCGCTCTCCCTCGTCGCACTCTCCGTTATCATTCGCGTCATAATACGGCAGCACCGCTGTCGCGTAATTCTCAGAGCCCTCATATTCGGTAAATCCGGCCAGCGTATAGTTGCCCTGACAGATCATTGCCACCAGATTATTCGTAAAGAGGCCGCTCGTCCCATTTTCAGACACCAGAGACTGCGGCGCAAATGCGTCGTCAATCAGAGTTCCCACAAACTCCATCGCCGCCTTCGTCTCATCCGAATCCAGCAGAGACGTCGTGCCGTCGTCAGAGATAATGCCGCCGCCCATCGCGTATACGATATTCCACCAGCCATCCTGGTCATTCGTCGTATTCATGGCCGCGCCATATACCGTGCCGCCGCTCGCTTCCGTAATCCCGGAAGCCACTTCATAGAAGGTTTCCCAGGTCCATGTCTCATCCGGGTAGGAATATCCGTACTCGTCAAAAACAGCCTTGTTGTACAGAATGACATTGATGTCGTGATCCTTTGGAATGCCGTAATACTTTCCATCGTATGTAAAGGTGTCAACCGCGCCTTCATAATAATTTGCCATATCAATCTCATCGTCTGCTTCGATGTAAGGCGTCAGATCCAGCAGGATATCATTGGCCATATACTTCTCAGCTTCCTGCACATGCATCCAGAAGACATCCGCCATTTCCCCGCCGGACGCACCCGCCTCCAGGAGCGTCCAGTAGTTGTCCCACGTCACCACATTGACCTCTACCTCAATACCCGTGTCATCCGTAAACAGATCGCAGATTTCCTGAATACCATCCTGCTGATCCGAATCCCAGATCCACACCTCCAGCTTCGCCGAGCTGTCCAGTTCGTCTGCGCTCACACATCCCGCAATCGTCATTGAGCCAATGAGCGAAGCGGCGAGAATTCCCGCCATCATTTTCCTGAATTTCATCACTTTTTCCTCCTTTATCGGGATAGGTTTTATTTGGTATGTACAATATAACCATTTTGAAAAAGCCATACAATGTATTGATGCGGAATTGACTTAACCGTTTGTGGAGATTGGGTGCATTGACCAGGGGCGATTTGCCGGGATTCAGCACATTTATACAGCCATACTCACAAGAAAGGGCAGAAAACTTTCCTGTTGTAAAAAAAAGGAAACGGCAAAATGTCGTTTCCAGATTCTTTTCATCTGTTTTTATAGTCCAACCGCCCTGAATGCCTGATCCAGATCGTCTATAATATCTTCTGATGACTCAAGTCCAACACTAAACCGAATAAATCCCTTTCTGAACTTTTCCGGATATAGCAGAATTCGCTCATCATAGCTCGGCTGCGGGAAAATCAGGCTTTCATCATGCCCCAGCGAAACGGCAAAGGTAATCACCTTCAGCCTCGCGCAGAACTGTTCGACTGTTTTATCGTCCGCATTTACGCCAAAAGAAATCACGCCTCCGAATCCGTTTTTCATTTGCCGTCTGGCCAGCTCGTGCCCCGGATTGCCGGGAAGTCCCGGATAAGAAACGAACGTGATGTTTTCCCGCTGCTCCAGCCACTCGGCAATCTGCTGTGCGGAGTGGTTAATCCGCTCCATACGCAGGGGGAACGTGACGGATCCGCGGAAAATCTGCCACGCGTTGAACGGGCTGATCACTGCCCCGACATTCACCTGCGCTTCATAGCGAATGCGATCCATGGTTTCCAGATCATTCGAGATAATCGCTCCTCCCTGTGCGTCACCATGGCCGTTGATAAACTTTGTAAGCGCGTCTACCACAAAATCTGCCCCAAGTTCCAACGGCTTTTGATTCAGAGGGGACGCAAAGGTATTATCAACTGACAGAATTGCGCCATTTTCGTGAGCAAGCTTCGCAACCGCCGCTATATCTGTCACCCCTACGGTTGGATTGTCCGGCGTCTCGATATGAACCAGCTTTGTCCCAGGAGTGATCGCTCTTTTTACCGCCTCCAGGTCTGTCATGTCCACCATGACCGTTTCCACACCGAATTTTTTATTGAACAGCTCATGGAACATCCGGTAGACAGCCATATAACTGACATTTGGATACACGACACGGTCTCCTGATTTCAGAAGCGTCCAGAACAGCGCGTGAAGTGCCCCGACTCCGCTTGCCAGCACGATCGCATCATCTGCATTGTACAAAGCCGCGATTTTTTCCTCAAGCCAGTGCTGGTTTGCATTTCCGTTTCTGGAATACATCAAAAGATCTGTAGAGGAATAATTGACCTGTGAAAGGTCATCCGGCAGCCTGTAGCTGTTCGTCATGTGCAAAGGTCTGCGGACAGCACCGGTTCCCTCGTCGTAATCCGTTCCGGTGTGTATGGCCTGCGTGGAAATATCGTACCCTCTGAATCTGTTCTCTTTTTTAGCCATTTTGGAACCTCCTGCTGTTTTAAATCCCGAATATCCGTATCTGATCGTAGTCCTCCAGTGAATCCAGCCGATAATATTCCGTCAGCGCACTTTTTAGTTCAAACGGCAGCGCGTCGTAAGGTGTATCTCCGATTTCAGAAAAAAGACTCTCAAACACGGAATTTTGAGAGCCCTTTTCAGATATTTTCAAAGTTGTCCCGATGAACTTTTCCCCTTATTTCACCGCAGCAAATCCGTTCTCCAGGTCAGCGATAATATCATCAATATGCTCTGTTCCGATGGAAAGCCGGATTGTGTTCGGTTTTATTCCCTGATCCAACAGTTCCGACTCAGAGAGCTGGGAATGCGTCGTGGTCGCCGGATGGATCACCAGGCTCTTCACGTCCGCCACATTTGCCAGCAGGGAGAAAATCTTCAGGCTGTCAATAAACTTCCACGCTTCCTCCTGTCCGCCTTTGATCTCAAAGGTGAAAATGCTCGCTCCGCCATTTGGGAAGTATTTCTGATACAGCTCATGGTCTGGGTGATCCGGCAGGGAAGGATGGTTGACCTTTTCGACCTGCGGATGTGCTGCCAGATATTCCACGACCTTTTTCGTATTCTCCGCGTGCCTCTCCAACCGCAAAGACAGCGTCTCCACGCCCTGAAGAAGCAGGAACGCGTTAAATGGAGAGATCGTTGCTCCGGTATCCCGCAGGAGAATTGCGCGGATGTAGGTGACGAACGCCGCCGGTCCGGCTGCATCTACGAAGGATACTCCGTGATAACTGGGATTTGCCTCCGCGATCGGGGCATACTTCCCGCTCGCTTTCCAGTCAAATTTTCCGGAATCTACGATGATTCCGCCGAGCGTCGTTCCATGGCCGCCGATAAACTTGGTCGCGGAATGAACCACGATGTCCGCGCCGTGCTCAATCGGACGAATGAGATACGGGGTGCCAAAGGTATTGTCAATGACGAGCGGCAGGCCATGCTTATGGGCGATTGCGGCAATCGCGTCAATATCCGGGATATCACTGTTCGGGTTCCCCAGCGTTTCCAGATAGACCGCTTTCGTGTTCTCCTGAATGGCAGCCTCGACCTCATCCAGGTTATGCGCATCCACAAATGTAGTAGATATTCCATACTGTGGAAGTGTATGCGCCAGCAGATTATAGCTGCCGCCATAGATGGTTTTCTGCGCCACAATGTGCTCACCCGCCTGAGCCAGGGCCTGAATGGTATAAGTAATCGCAGCAGCACCGCTTGCCAGCGCCAGAGCCGCGACGCCGCCCTCCAGAGCCGCCAGCCGCTTTTCCAGTACGTCCTGTGTGGAATTGGTCAGTCTGCCGTAAATGTTGCCAGCATCCGTCAAACCAAATCGGGCTGCGGCATGTTCGGAATTGTGGAATACATAGGAAGTCGTCTGATAAATCGGAACCGCTCTCGAATCAGTAGCCGGATCGGCCTGTTCCTGTCCAACGTGAAGCTGTAAAGTCTCAAATTTGTATTCGCTCATGATAATTAATCTCCTTTTCTGGTGCGCCTGCACCTTTACTGTTTAGCACCTGCATCCTTAATATCCTTTTTCACATTACCTATTTATTCGATAGGTAATGTATGTTTATGTCAATTATAATACAGCCAGATCCGGTTTTCGTCAAATTCAGGATTCCGATAACTGGTTATCAGTTTTTCCTATAGCAAAATGTTCTTCCTTGACATTGATTTATTTTTGTTCACAAAATATAATTTTCCTGTTCACCTGTGAATTTTACAGGCAATTAATCTTACAGAAACGAAATGTGGTGGATAAGATGAAAATCGCTTTATTTCAAATGAAAATGTCCACGGATAAAGAGGACAATCTGAAGCACTGCTTACGCGCTTTGCAAAATGCAGCCCAAAACAGCGCAGATTTGATTTTATATCCGGAATTGACACTTTTGCCGTTTTTTCCTCAATATAAAAAGCGGAATGCATTCGACTACTCTGTGAAAATGGATGCTGATGAGATCGTAAAATTTCAGAGCGCTTGTCAGGAAAACCATATTTACGCAGTTCCCAATTTTTATTATGAGGAAAACGGGCTTTGCTATGATGCGAGTTTTCTTGTTTCCCCATACGGAGAAATACAAGGCATCCAGAAGATGGTACATATCGCACAGGCAAATAATTTTTACGAACAGGATTATTATACGCCCTCGGACAATGGCTTTTTCGTATTCCAGACTCCGTTTGGGAACATCGGGATTGTTGTCTGTTTTGACCGCCATTATCCGGAAAGCATCCGGACAGAAAAGTTAAAAGGGGCAGATTTAATACTGATTCCAACAGCAAATACGAAAGCCGAACCACTCTCGATGTTTGAATGGGAAATCCGTGTGCAGGCATATCAAAACTGCGTTCCGATTGTTATGTGTAACCGAACCGGCTTAGAAGGAAATATGGACTTTGCTGGCGAATCACTTGCCGTGGATTCCGATGGAAATGTTCTTGTAAAGTCAAATGAAAGGGAACAGCTTGTTTATGTTGAGATTGATATAGAAAATGCTCGTCTAAGCGGCGACAGGCGTCCATATGTATGCCTGCGCAGGCCGGATTTGTATGCTTGAATATAAGTTTCCCAATCTGCCGGACTATATAGTCCCGGCAGACTGAGGATTTTTCC
>JAJPWX010000049.1 GCA_021205755.1 Lachnospiraceae bacterium
CTGAATTTAAAGCAGATCGGCAATAAAAAACCATCAACTTCACGGATTCAGGAAAATATTCAGGAAAGGACTTGACGGGTATGCTGAACCGGGATAGACTTTCGACAGACAGACAGACAGACAGACAGACAGACAGACAGACAGACAGACAGACAGACAGGATAATCCTGTCTATTCTCGTTGTTTTTATTACTTTACAGGGTGCATTTCGCCTGCATAATTATTGTAGGTGTAACGCGCCTTTTTCTATATAAAAATACACTGGCCGGGTATGGCAGCAGCCGCTGTTGAGGCAGAAGGGAAATGACTATGGAAAAAAGAAAAGGTTTAAGGAAGTTGTTAAGTGTAGTTCTGGCATTCTGTCTGGTTGCCGGGACGATACGCTTAATGGAAACGATGCGGACAATACGACCGCAGCAGGCACCTATGTGGCATCAATTACCTGTGGCGACAAAACTGTCAGCGTGACTTATACAGTGGCGAAAGCAGAAGCAAGCATCACGGCTGCAGATGCTTCAAAGACCTACGGTGATAATGATCCTGAGCTTACCGGCACGGTAGACAGTGTATTGGAAGATGACCTGAGTAGCTTAGAGGTCGCATACAGCCGCGAGGCAGGAGAAGACGTTGGGACATACACCATCACCCCGTCTTATACAGCGAATAGCAACTATGACATTACCGTCCAGACAGCGAAATTCACGATCAGTAAGCGGACGGTCACTGTCACTGCGGAGGATAAGAGCTCTGTTTACGGGGCAGATCTGAAAGACCTGACCTTTACCATCACGGATGGCAGCCTTGCAGATGGAGACAGTACAGATGCCCTGTCCGTTACCTTAACAAAAGTGGACGGTACGGCTGTCGGGACGTATGTCATTACCGGAACATCAGCTTCCGGAAATTATGACGTGACCGTAATATCCGGGACGTATACGATTACGAAAGCGGCCCTGACTGTGACAGCCAATGACAATTCGATTACCTATGGGGATGAACCGTCGGCAAATGGTGTAACCTATAGTGGGTTTGTAAACAGTGAGAACGAAAGCGTTCTCTCAGGGAAGCTTACATACAGCTTTGATTATGGGCAGTATGGCGATGTTGGTGCTTACAGTATTACACCGTCTGGCTTAAGCTCTGATAATTATGAGATTACTTATATAGAAGGCATCCTTACCGTGGAGCCGAAGACGGCGGAACTCACATGGTCCGAACTGACCGCTGAGGATCTGGTTTACGATGGGAACGAGAAAACCCTGACTGCGTCTGTCGGCAATCTGGCTTCGGGGGATGAAGTATGTGGCTCTTTCAGAAATAGTCGGAATATAAAAACTTTACGCAAACTGGGCTTAAAATTTCAGATAGTTTGGCTTTTTGTCTCATCTATTACTCCGGAGTTTATTTGATATCGCTGGTAATCCAGATGTATCATATATTGATTACCAGAATTCAGCCTCTCAGGCAACTGCAACTATTCTAAAAACTTCTTGCGGTTTTGTTTAAGACCTTTGGGTAATAACGCTTCATATCCAGCTTAGCGTCAAAAGCTTCGCTCAGCGCCGTCAGTGTTTTTGAACCGCCATACAGGGACTGGTAATACAGGTCTTCAACATTGCCAACTTCCATGTGCTTCAATGTTTCGATAATATCCTGTGTCGTACAATGAAATCTTCCCTCATTCAGCTTTAGCTCAAGCAGACGATATACAAGCAGGGCAGTATAGCAGATCATGAAGTGTGCGATGATATGCTCGCGTTTCCAGTGATAAACCGGTCTGCCATTAAAGTTTGTTTTCATGATCCGGAAACATTCCTCTATCTTATCCCTTTTGGAGGCAACAGATACAATACTTAACACATCGTTCAGATTCGGTTTCTCTGTAGTTGGATCTGTTTCATCTTTGATGATTCCGATTTCGAGATTCGTGGCATAAGCATAGTAACCGTCATACTTCTCTTCCTCTGCTATTTTGTCTGTATCCAGGGAAAACTCCGTTTTAACCGCGCCGCCATCCTTTGCAGCTGTTGTTTTTTTGATGAATCTTGTTACATCGTTCGGGCCTTTTTTATAAGTGTCGGGGTCGAGGGAGCCAAGCTTCGCCTTTGCCCTTTCAACCTGCCTGTTACGCACAGCCCGCTGGTATTCCATCATTTTTCTGGAGAATCTGATAATTATTTTCTGCTTCAGGGTCCCCTTTACTTTTCTTGTTATAATTTTACCATTTTTGCACAACTTTTCTTCCGTAAAACCGAGGTCTATAAGGCTGTCTGCGTTGATAACCTTGTAAGCATAGGAATTGTATAGGGTAAGATTCTTTTTGTCTGTTTTATCAAATGATTTAAGAGATTCGATGCTTACTGGTACGCTGGTGACGTTACCGGTGCTTTTGTCTGTTATTGGCAGCCAGTAGTCAAAGTCGTTAAATACGGCCTCCTGCATTTTTTCAGACATTTTCTTTATGGACTGGGTTACGATGAAGCAGCGGCCGCCCATGGAATTGAACAGCCGGATCGAGGCAGAGCCGAGGCCTCCGTCTGCTACATATATGAAAGAACCATCATTGTCCTTGTCCGCTTCCTGGAACATCTTGATCATTTCTTTTTCGAGGGGTACTGCTGTAATCTGCTCGCTGCTGTTACCCGGATGAATGCACATGGACAGGGGGATTCCCTGACGGTCCATAAAGAGCCCCATTTCAACAATAGGGTTTGGACGGTTCTCTTTACTGTGGCCGTATTCGCAGAGTCCAGGGAGAATCTCTCCGGTTACTTCATCAACATAATCGTCATCCGGGGATTCTTTTTCGAAATAAAAGTTGGTGCAGTCATAGTAACATCTGGAGGTATCCCGCTTGACGATTTTCCCGCTTTTCTTAAAAAGCCAGCTGATATAGCTGCAGTAATTCTGCTGAAGGAGGTCCATTGTTTTCATGATATTCTGATATTTCAGGTCAGGTTCCTCATAATACCATTCCTTGTGGTGGAATGTATGCAGTTTAGAACCCGGATCAAGAACCCGGTCGTAAACAAGGAAACGGTTTACAAGGTCTGGATCGAAAGAGATCCGGGAATTTTCTGTGGTGTTATTGAAAAATGTTTTGACATCGAGTTCCCTATAGATATGCTGCAGGTAAAAGTAGCCAATATTTCTTGTATTTAATGGGGAGACTGTTCTGGACAGGTCAGAGGTGATCTTCTCATTAAAATCTAACTGGAGGGTTAATTCCTGCTGGCCGGTCTTCTCCTTTTCGTTAATCATCCGTATCTGTTCTTTTACATAGGCAACCGGGTCATCTGTAACCTTCAACAGTTCGGAACGTTTACCAAACTTCTTAACGTTTTTTGAAGTTACCTTTTTTCCGTTACGAATACCAATCTGTCCATAGAACATAGGATCTGCGAGGCGTTTGTCATACCATAGTTTCATAATCTGTTTTACGAACCAACGCGTGGTGGGCTCATCCTCCTGCATAAATTTATTCTACAGAAGTATTATAGCATATCCTTCAGAAACATGCAACACATGCAACAATAAAATTTTAAAAATTTGACATAAAAAATGCTTTATTTACAACAAAAAAAGAGGCATAAGCCTCTCTAAAGTGTTTAACTACCGGATCCAAAGCTGCAAAGACATAACAGGAAAAAATACAACAGGAAAAGAGACGGGCTCCCGGTGCGCTTCGGTGTATCAGGAGCCTTTTGCAGTTTCAGTGTTTTATGCGCAGGGCCGGTTTAAATTGGCACATGTAACCTGTTAATAAAATCCGGATGCTTAAAGTTTGATTTCGAAATTTGCACAAAAAATTCGAAATTAAATGATAAATGTTGACTCTGTGGCTGTGGAAAGTTATAATGAGCGTGAAATGGAAATACTGTGCTCATTCAGGGAGGTGTTTGCATTATGCTTATTCAGTTTACCATTGAAAATCACCGCTCGATTAAAGATACTGCGATAATCAGTTTTACAGCATCCAAGGATAAGTCCGTGGAATCCTGCCTGCTGCATCCAGATGAAAAAAAGTCATTGCTTCCGGCGCTGGCTCTGTATGGAGCTAATGCCGCCGGGAAAAGCAATGTTCTGCATGCCCTTATGACCATGAAGGATATGGTTATTGGAGATACGGCGAAAATATCAAAGGGGCAGAAGCTGCCCTTTGAGCCGTTTGGAAATACGACAGCGCCGACTTCATTTGAAATTGTTTTCATGTATAGAGGGATTCGATATGCTTATGGTTTTTCTTTTGACGAAGAAAAAGTTCATAACGAATACCTGTATCATTGGCCCAACGGCAGGGAAGCCCTGATTTTCTCCCGGGAAAACGGGAAGTATGAATTCCGTGAAAATGTCAACGAACAGATTACGCTCAGTAAACGTACCCCGGAAAATAAACTGTATCTGGTTTCGTCCAACGATTGGAATCTTCCGCAGACAGAGAATGCTTATAAATGGTTCCTTGAGAAGCTGACTTTTTTTATGGAACAGGCTCCGGCGTCTTCGGAGACGGTTGCACACATTGTCAGTGGAGATGATAAAAAGGCTCGTATCCTGAAAGAGTTGTTAATAGCAGATCTGGGCATATCAGATGTTACTGTCAAAAAAACAAACGGCAATGCACCGGTTATTACAACAACCCACCGGGTTGAGGACGAGGATGGCAGCGTCAGCTATTTTCAGCTGCTTATGGAACAGGAATCCGCCGGTACGCAGCGATTTTTTTCCCGCATTGGCGGCTGGCTGCAGGCATTGGAGAATGGTTCACTTCTTGTTGTGGATGAAATTGAGGACAGTCTGCATCCGCTGCTTACCAGGCGGCTGATCGAGATGATACAGGATGGCAGCATCAATACAAATGGCGCACAGCTTCTCTTTACCACGCACGATGCCATGCTGCTTGACCTGAGTTTCCTGCGCAGAGACCAGATCTGGTTTGCAGAAAAAAATGAGTGCTCCTGCGCTACTGAAATATATTCATTGTCCACATTTTCTCCCAGGAAGGGTGAGAATATCCGCAAGGGCTATTTACAGGGGCGTTTTGGTGCGATTCCTTTTATCGGAGGAGACGGGTTATGGCAAAAATGAGAAAAGAGTATGACCCGGATCGTGCCAGGCGGCGTAAACGCAGGCCGGTCATTTATATTATCTGCGAGGGAAAAGAAACGGAGACAAACTATTTCAGACACTTCAGAACCAGAAACTGCCTTGTAGATGTAGTACCAATTTCCTCAAAGCATACTGCAGCAGAACATTTGGTGAAGCATGCAAGGACGTTGATTTCTCATGCGGATTACTTTCCAAATGATGGAGATCAGATCTGGTGTGTTTTTGATTGTGATGAAAACTCAGATGCGGCTCTGCGGAATGCTTCGGAATATGCGAAGCAAAAAGGCTACCATATCGCCTATTCCAATCCATGCTTTGAATACTGGTATCTGTTGCATTTCACAAAGCAGAATGGCTATTTGAAGGATGCCGATGAGGTTTTGCATTTGCTGCGAAATGAAGGAAGACTGGAAAAATATGCGAAAAATCAGGATGTGTTCCAGGAGCTTTTACCCTGTCAACCCGTAGCCATCCAACGGGCAAAGGAAAGGTTAGAGCAATTATACCGTGATCATGTAATCATATTGAGCCGAAGCAGCAACCCGGTAACAACAGTGCATGAACTTGTGGAATATTTGAACAGCCAAAACGGCAAGTAAGGATAAGGGTAAGAATAAAGCCTTGATGATATGACAGGATCTGGCGACGTTTACTGCCCCATTTTTTTCTGTTAATGAGGTGGTCAAAACGGGGACGTATTTCTCAAAAAGCCTTTAAAATCAAGGAAAAACGTAACTGAATAATGAGAAGTACGGCCTCAAAGCGGCGCGGCGTGCACCGCAGTTTTCGAAAAGATAAGGATTCGCAGTAATCCCTATGTCGTTAATCGACCGAAAAAGAAACGGAACGATCGAGTACGATGGCGCCACGTTCACGGTGGTGAATGGGCAATTGTACGGATAAACAAGATATCTGAAACGCAGCGGCGTATCTGGTAACTGCACTTATAACATTAAAAAAAGTAGCCGGGAGTAGTGATACTTCCGGCTACTTTTGCTTGGTACACTTTTTGCCTTTCTTGAATACATAATAAACTTCACAATCTATTTTAATTAACTACATTATACTAAAAAATATAATGTGTTGACATAAATGCAATGATGTGATATTATGAATGCGCATAACGACACTTACATATAAAAAGGAGACTATTTGCCTATGGATGAAATCAGCCAGATTTTTGACAGAGTTTTTAAACGCATCTTTACATTCTCCGATAAAGCGATCACGAACCTGATCAATGGCTTGTTTGACACAGATTATCCGCCGGACAGCCAGATTGAATATTCGAATCGGGAAAATACCAAAGCCGACCTTAAGCACAGCTATTCTGATCTGTTCATTGTTATCAACAAGAAGTGGCATTATCATCTGGAGGCCCAGATGTACCATGACAATACGATTGTCATGAGAGTTTTTGAGTATGGATTTTATCATGCATTGGAGACTCGCGAGGATGATTGCACCCTGCGTTTCCCGGAGCCAGTGGTGGTTTATTTCTGTAATTCGGCGGACGTCCCGGAGACGAGCAGTATCCGTGTGATTTTGCCAAACAAGCAGGAATTTATGTACACCGTAAAGAATTTTGCCTATCTTGCCCATGGTATGGAAGAATTGAACCGGAAGAAGATGATCGTCTTCATTCCTTTCCAGATGGTGCGGGTGAGGGATTTTCTGATGCCGGACGGGAAGGCGCGATTTCTTACAGAAAATGAAATACAGGAATTGAAAAAATTTATCGACTCTGATATACTGGGAAGCATAAAAGCAAATCTGGAGGTTGGAAATATCACTCTGGATGATTACAAGGAGAGCCGCGCCATGCAGAATCGTACTTTGTACGATGGCGCGGCCTACGTCCATACTCGCTATGCGAGTACGGACATTTTACAATCAGTTACTGGAGCTTCTGAACAAGCTATACCAGCAGATAGTGCTGCAGTATCAGAGGAAAGGGGGCGACAGGGAGATTCTTCGCCGCAAACTTCACGAGATGGAGAATGGAAGAGACGGGCAGTGAAATTGTGGCCTGGCAGAAAAATTGCTTGAAAATCAACAATCGTTGTAGTACACTAGGAAAACGAAGCGGAGATCTCGTGCAGCAGTGAGGGATTTTTGCTTCGAGAGACTTTTATAACTTTATAATGCAGCTGGTTCCGGATTATGATTTGCTGGCTTCAATAGCTGATAAAAAGCGATTGATCCGTTTAGATGGATCATAATCCGGCTAAGAGGGAAACAGGTGAGAATCCTGTACGATCCCGTCACTGTATTTCGGGAGCGAGGCCGATACGCCACTGGGAAACTGGGAAGGCGGCTGACGCGATGACCGATGAGCCAGGAGACCTGCCTGCTGTATGCCATGGAACATGGATTTATCCGGAAGAGTTCGAAGGAACTTCTCGAGGATCAGACTGTGTTCCGAACCACGGGGAATTGGTTCGCGGATGGAGAGGAGTTGCTTTTGGAATTGACCTTTGAAGGGAGGCCGACCAGGAAGTATACTCCCGTTTCGTTCACCCTTTTACCCTGTGTAAGAGGGTTTTTTCTTGCGCGCTTAGCCGAGAGAGACCCTGTACCTATTATCCGGGAGAGCCGCACCATGCTAAATTGCCTTCGGCAATGGCGCGGCCTGCGTCATAAGGGATCCACCGGCAAGCCGGTCCCCCTTATGACATATTATAGGAGGGATTCAAGATGAAAAGAAAAACACTGAAGGCTCTTGCAGTTGCGCTTGCGATGACCACCGTTTTTTCGATGGGGGCGGCAAACGTTTTTGCAGAGGAGACAACGGAAGCGGCAGCTTCGGACGAAGACCAGGCGGCCGCGGATGAGGTAGCGGCGCTGATCGACGCGATCTATGTGCAGACGAGAACAGATGACACGGACGCGCAGTGTGAGGCAGCAAAGGCGGCATGGGACGCGCTGACCGACGAGCAGAAGGAGCTGGTCGAGGGCGAGAATGCGGATCCGGATTATTTCGGCAGAGATACCGGCGACGCTTCTCTGGATGACGCGCGGAATCAGGATGACATCGGCGAGAATGAGATTCTGGTTGTAAGCTTTGGTACATCCTTTAATGACAGCCGTGTAGAGGATATCAAGGCGATTGAGGATGCGATTGCTGAGGCATATCCGGACTGGTCGGTAAGAAGAGCGTTTACCGCACAGATCATTATTAACCATGTGCAGTCCCGCGACGGCGAGGCGATTGATAATATGGAGCAGGCGCTGGAGCGCGCGGTTGCGAACGGCGTGAAGAATCTGGTGATTCAGCCGACCCATCTGATGCACGGTGCAGAGTATGATGAGCTCGTTGAGGCGGTTGAGGAATACGCGGATCAGTTTGAGTCTGTGACAGTCGCGGAACCGTTGCTTGGCGAGGTTGGTGACGATGCGACAGTTATCAATGAGGATAAGGCAGCTGTAGCTGAGGCTGTCGTAGCGGCAGCAGTAGAGAGCTCTGATTATGACAGCCTGGAAGCGGCGGCAGAGGACGGCACTGCGATTGTGCTGATGGGACATGGTACTTCTCATACCGCAAAGGTTTCCTACAGCCAGATGCAGACTCAGATGGAAGAGCTTGGCTATGAAAACGTATTTATCGGTACGGTAGAGGGCGAGCCGGAAGAGACTGCCTGCGAGGCAGTCATTGAGTCTGTTTACGCGGCTGGCTACACGAAGGTTATTCTGCGCCCGCTGATGGTAGTGGCAGGCGACCACGCAAACAATGATATGGCTGGTGAGGATGAGGATTCCTGGCTGAGCATGTTCAATGCGTCTGGTTATTTTGAGAGTGTAGATACACAGATCGAAGGCATGGGAAGAATCGAGGCAGTTCAGGAGCTCTATATCGAGCACACCGCGGCGGCGATTGAATCTCTGGGACTTGATGAGAGCGCGGATGCGGATGACGCGGAGGACGCGACCGAGACGGCTGCGCTGGCGGACGGCGTATATACAGTAAATTTTGACACCGACAGCAGTATGTTTCACGTAAATGAGGCTCTGGACGGCAAGGCGACCCTGACTGTCGAGAACGGCGAGATGACTGTTCATGTATCTCTGGTATCTCAGAGCATTGTGAACCTCTATTACGGGCTGGCTGCGGATGCTGAAACAGAAGGCGCGGTTCTGCTTGAGCCGACGATTGATACCGTTACCTACAGCGATGGCACGACCGAAGAAGTTTATGGCTTTGATATTCCGGTACCGGCTCTGGACGAGGAATACGATGTGGCATTGATCGGGACAAAGGGCGTATGGTATGACCACAAGGTCAGCGTCTCCAATCCGGTAGCGGCAGAGTAAAAGATCTGTAACTGAAAAATAGTTGATGCAATCTGCCCTCGCTTTTTCTGCGGGGGCAGAATCCGTTTTATGCGCAGGGCCGGACAAGGAGTTTTGCAGCTAAAGCCACGGCCGTCTACGCTTCTGCACTTTGTTTCGGTCCGCGTTAAACGGACATCCACTGGAGTCCAGCGCCGCTTCGGTCGTAACCGTTGTAAGCTGGAATTGCAGGATATCGGAGGATGATTATGAAGAATAGAAAAGCTTTTTTTGCGGGAATCGTTTTTGCTTTGCTGATAACAGCTGGAATGACATCAGGGATATATTGGGTCTGTCCGGTGAACGCTCTGAATGTGTCAGCCTCTGAGACCTCCGATGATTCAGGAGAAGAGGACACGGATGAGAGTACGGATACAATAATAACCGCGGACGATCTGGGACTGGCGGACGGCAGTTATTGGATTAACGTTATACTGAGCGGCGGCTCCGGGAAAGCTTCGGTCGAGAGCCCGGCGACGATTGTAATTGAGGATGGGCAGGTAACTGCAATGATTGTTTTCAGCAGTAGTTATTATGATTATATGCTGATTGACGGGGAACGGTATGAGCCGGTGAATACGGAAGGAAATTCCACTTTCGAGATTCCGGTTGACGGCTTTGATTATGAGATGGCAGTCACCGCGGACACGACCGCGATGAGTACACCCCATGAGATTGAATATACGCTGTATTTTGATTCTTCGACGATTCGTGAGACGGATTCGGAGGAGGATACAGATGACATAGAAAACACGAAAACGAATGATGTGGATGTCACAGAGGATGAAGAGGAAGATTTAGAAGTGGAAAGTAAAGAAGCTGATGCGGGAGTTGATGAAGCTGACGCGGATAGTGGTGATACAGATGAAAGAAATTACCCTTCTGGCGAGGGCTGGTGCGGTCTTGCCTGGGAGAGCAGCCTGGAGCTTCTGTACGCGGAAATGTTTACAGTGGATTATTACGAGGGCGGCTACGCGCGGATTGTCATCGCAGATGAGGATGTGTTCCTTGTGGTTCCGGAGGGCGCGGATGTTCCGGATGGGCTCGATGAAGAGGTGACTGTTTTGCAGCAGCCGATTGAGAATATTTATCTGGTCGCGACTTCCGCGATGGATTTTTTCTACTCTCTGGACGCGCTGGATTCCATCCGGCTTTCCGGCACGAACGCGAGCGGCTGGTATATTGAAGCGGCACAGGAAGCGATGGAGGCGGGCGATATTCTTTATGCAGGAAAATACAGCGCACCGGATTATGAGCTGATCCTGGCGGAGAACTGTGGTCTGGCGATTGAATCTACGATGATTTACCACAATCCGGAGGTACAGGAGAAGCTGGAGGCGTTTGGCATTCCGGTTCTGGTGGAGCGCTCCAGCTACGAGTCTCACCCGATGGGGCGGACGGAATGGATGAAGCTTTACGCGGTGCTTTTGGGAAAAGAGGAAGAGGCGGAGGAGATTTTCAACGAGCAGGTCGCGCGTGTGCAGGAGGTGGAGTCTTCCGAAGCGCTGGGCAAGACGGTCGCGTTTTTCTATATCACCTCGACTGGCAGCGTGAATGTCCGCAAATCCAGCGATTATGTGGCGAAAATGATTGAACTCGCGGGCGGCACCTATATATTTGACGACCTGGGTGAGGATGACAGTGCGGCTTCAACGGTGAACATGACGATGGAAGAATTTTACGCGCAGGCGATTGACGCGGACTACATCATTTACAACAGCACTATTGATGGTGAAATCTATACCCTTGACGAGTTGTACGGGAAAAGCGCGCTGCTGGCAGATTTTAAGGCGGTGCAGGAGGAAAACGTCTGGTGTACGGGGAAAAATCTGTTCCAGGAGACCACAAGCCTCGGTGATCTGATCGTAGAGATTCATACGATTCTGGCAGATGAGGATATAGAGGACAGTGAGCTGAATTATCTGCACCGAATAATAGAATAATGGGAAGAGGATTGGCATTCTTGAACAACTGTGTTATCATAGTGAAAGGTTGGGGGATTACATATGAAACGCTACACGTTTTCTTTCCTTATATTAATTGTGCTGACTGGCGTTCTCTTTGTCTGGAATGTGAATTCCGGCAGTGTAGATTTGTCGGTGGCGGAGATCTGCCGGATTATTTTTCTGCGGACGGGCGATAGTACGGCCTATAACATCATCTGGCAAATTCGGCTTCCGCGGATTCTTGCGGTTATGATTTTAGGTGGGGCGCTTTCTGTGTCCGGCTTCCTTTTGCAGACCTTTTTTGGGAATCCGATTGCGGGACCGTTTGTGCTCGGCATCTCTTCAGGCTCGAAGCTGGTCGTTGCGCTGGTGATGGTCTGGTATCTTTCTATGTCAAAATCGATGTCGTCGGGCGAGATGATTGTCGCCGCCTTTGTCGGCGCCATGATTTCCATGGGCTTTGTGCTGCTGGTGTCTCATAAGGTGAAACGGATGTCGATGCTGGTCATCTGCGGCGTGATGATTGGCTATATCTGCTCGGCGATTACGGATTTTGTGGTGACATTCGCGGATGATTCGAATATCGTCAACCTGCACAACTGGTCGCAGGGAAGTTTTTCCGGTATGACCTGGAACAATGTGGCGGTGATGGCAGTAGTGGTGGGTGTGACGATGGTGATCACCTTTTTTCTGTCGAAGCCGATCAGTGCTTATCAGCTTGGCGAGGTGTATGCACAGAATCTTGGCGTGAACATCCGCGCGTTCCGCGTGGCGCTGATTCTGCTCTCCAGCGTACTCTCCGCCTGTGTGACCGCCTTTGCTGGACCGATTTCTTTTGTGGGGATTGCGGTGCCGCATCTGGTGAAAAGCCTGCTGAAGACGGCGAAGCCGCTCCTGGTGATTCCGGCCTGCTTTCTGGGAGGCGCAGTGTTCTGCATGTTCTGTGATCTGATTGCGCGGACGGTCTTTTCCCCGACGGAGCTTTCCATCAGCACGGTGACCGCGCTGTTTGGTGCGCCAGTGGTGATTTATATCATGGTAAAAAGGAAAGCGGGGTAATCGGAATGGCGCAATTTTACTTCCACACAGAAAAACTTACGGTCGGTTACGACGGCAAGCCTCTAATCCGTGAGATTGAAATGCATGTCCGCCGCGGAGAGATCCTGACCCTGATCGGGCCGAACGGCGGCGGAAAATCGACGATTTTAAAGAGTATCACACGGCAGCTGAAGACGATTGCCGGCACGGTGTATCTGGAAAATGAGGTTTTACACCGGCTTTCCGGGAAGGAGCTTTCGCAGAAGATGGCAGTTGTGCTCACGGAACGGATGCATTCGGAGCTGATGACCTGTGAGGATATCGTGGCGACCGGGCGCTACCCCTATACGGGAACGCTGGGGATTCTGACCGATGAGGATCGGGTGAAGGTGCGTGAGGCGATGGAAATGGTGCACGCGCTCGACCTGTGCGACCGGGATTTTAAGGCGATCAGCGACGGGCAGAGGCAGAGGATTATGCTTGCGCGTGCGATCTGCCAGGAGCCGGAGATCATCATTCTCGATGAGCCGACCTCGTATCTGGATATCCGGCATAAGCTGGAGCTCCTTTCCATATTAAAGCGGCTTGTGGCGCAAAATCAGGTCGCGGTGATTATGTCTCTGCACGAGCTGGATTTGGCGCAGAAGGTATCGGATCAGGTGATCTGCGTTCACGGGGAATACATTGACCGCGCGGGTACGCCGGAGGAGGTCTTTACTCCGGAATATATCCGGCAGCTTTATGGCATGACGACCGGCAGCTACAATCCCCGATTCGGCAGTATTGAACTGGCGGGGGCGGCAGGCGAACCGGAGGTCTTTGTGATTGGCGGGGGCGGCAGTGCGATTCCGACCTATCGTCGGCTGCAGCGGGAAGGAATTCCCTTTGCCACGGGGGTTCTGCATGAAAATGACGTGGATTACGAGGTGGCAAAATACCTCGCGTCCGCGGTGGTTATGGAGCGGATGTTTGAGACGGTCAGCGGAGAAAAGGTACAGGAGGCGATGAAAATTCTGCGCGGCTGCGGGCGCGTGATTAATTGCGTTCCAGCGTTCGGAACGATGAATGCGCGGAATGAGGAACTGGCCGCGGAGGCGGAGCGGCTGGGAATTCTGATTGAAGAAAAGGGATATGCTTAAGGAGGAGACGAAGAATATGGAACCAATTCATTTTTCTCAGATGCCGTATGAACGGCCGGATCTGGAGGAATTGAAAAAAGCGCTCACTGCGCTGACACAGCAGCTGAAGGATGCGCCGGACTACGCGTCTGCGCGGGCGGTGTTTTTACAGAAGGAAGAGATGGAGAAACACAGTTCGACGCTGTCGACTCTGGCGAGTATCCGTCATTCGATTGACACGCGCGACGACTATTATGATCAGGAAGTGAAGTTCTGGAACGCTGCGTATCCGGAGCTTCAGGAATACCAGCAGGCGTGGACCATGGCGCTGCTTGAGAGTCCGTTCCGGACGGAATTTGCGGCAGAATATGGGGATCTGATGTTTCTCAACGCCGAAATGGAGCTGAAGACTTTTTCGCCGGAGATCATTCCGCAGCTCCAGCGTGAGAATGACCTGACGCAGGCGTACGAGAAGCTGCTGGCGTCCGCGCAGGTTCCGTTTGAGGGGAAGACTTATACGCTTTCTCAGATGACGCCGTTTAAGAACGACCCGGACGATGCGCGCCGCGAGAACGCGTGGAAGGCGGAAGGGCAGTGGTATAAGGATAATCAGGAGCAGCTGGATGGACTTTTTGACGAACTGGTGCACCTGCGGGATGAGATGGGCAAAAAGCTCGGATATGAAAATTATCTGCAGCTTGGCTATTATCGGATGGGCCGTAATTGCTATACGAAAGAGGACGTGGAGAAGTTCCGTCTGGCGGTGCAGAAGTATCTGGTGCCGGTGGCGGACGGCATTTACCGGGAGCAGGCGAAACGCCTGGGGAAAGAATATCCGATGAGCTTTGCGGATAATCAGCTGGAATTCCGTTCCGGGAATCCGCGCCCCTGCGGAACGCCGGAGGAGATTCTGGCGCAGGGCAGGAAGTTTTACAGCGAGCTTTCCCCGGAAACCGGCGCATTCTTTGAGATGATGCTGGAGCATGGCCTGCTGGACGTGCTGAGTACGGAAGGCAAGGAGGGCGGCGGCTACTGCACAAGCATTCCGGACTATGGCGTGCCTTTTATCTTTGCTAATTTTAACGGGACGCAGGGCGATGTCGAGGTGGTGACGCACGAGGCAGGGCACGCTTTTGCCTATTATCAGAACCGCGACCGCATTCCAATGTCCGCGTGCTGGCCGACCTCAGAGGCCTGCGAGGTGCATTCAATGTCGATGGAATTCCTCGCCTGGCCGTGGGCAGAGGGCTTTTTTGAGCCGGCCCCGCGCGAAGCGCATCAAAATGGGCCGCGCGAGCTGCCGCCGAGTGAAACGAGGGGGCGTTTCCAGAAGTCGGATGAACAGAAATTTTTGTACAGCCATCTTTCCGGCGCGCTGAAATTTATCCCCTACGGAACGATGGTCGACCATTTCCAGCATATCGTCTATGAAAAGCCGGATCTGACCCCGGCGCAGCGCCATGAGACCTGGAAGGAGCTGCTTGGCATTTATATGCCGTGGATGCGGCTGGACGGCGAGATTCCTTTCTATTCCGAGGGTGAGGGCTGGCAGCGGCAGCACCATATTTACTCCTATCCGCTCTATTACATCGATTACTGCCTGGCGCAGACGGTATCACTGGAATTCTGGGCGATGATGCAGAAGGAACTGCGGGAACGCGCCGAAGCGGGGGAGAAGCAGATTGCGATCCCGAAAACCTGGGCGCGCTACATGGCCTACACAGAGCAGGGCGGGAGCCGCACCTTTACGGATTTGCTGAAAAACGCAGAGCTGGAGAGCCCGTTTGATGAGGCCTGCCTGCGGGGCGTGTGCGAGGAAGCAAAGAAGTGGTTGGATTATTGGTCGCAACCCGACCACGCACTTGCTGCGTGGTCAGGGTTGGAAGCGTAGTGGAAGCAGCATCCGGCCTCATCGCGCAGCGATTTTAATTGGCCGGATGCCGTTATAGGTCACACTTGCAGAGGTAAAAATAAAGTAAATTTGGTCAAGGTGTGACCTGTAACGTGGCTGGAAAATTTTGACCTTGCGGGGATTGAATAAGCTGTTCCTGCGGTAACAGCGTCGGCTTTTTTGATCGGAAGCGAAAGCTGTAATGTGAAAGTTATGCGTTGACAAAAGTCTGATATTCGGTATAATGAACTTATGCGAATGAAAAGAATATGACTTATGTTGAAAGGGCAGCAGAGTACGAGGACGTACAGACTGCCCTTTCTATATTTTTCTGGTTGACTTTAGCAAAGTAACGCGATAACATAATGAAAGTATGTTTCATTCGACAATTATTTCAGGAGGCGAAAAGATGGCAGTTACGATTTCAAGAAGAGACTTTTTGAAGGGAACAGCGGCGACGGCCGCGACTCTGGCGGTTTCCACAGCGTTTGGCGGTTTGTATACGCAGAAGGCGGTTCTGGCAGAGGAGGATTTTGATTTTTCCGCATACACGGAGACCTCGACGGAGCTTTATTATGATGTACTCGGCGAATTTTACGATTCGTATCAGGTAGCCCTGGCGGCGGAGACGGTGCCGGAACGGTACGCGCTGATGGCGCTGGCGGAGGCAAAGCTGATGGAAGCGGCGGTGACGCTCCCAACCACGACGGACGGCGGCTATTACCGGATTACCAAGGTTGTTCCGGGGTCAGGTTCCAGCGTGATGTGGGGCAGTGATTCTTACCGGATGCACAATTATCTGCTGACGACGGAAGCACTCAAAGCGGCGGATTATACAGAACTGCGGACGATGTGGAATGAGCTGCGCGGTACCGGTACCTTTATGGATTCCGCGCTGGCATACCTGGAGGAGAACGGCTACGAGACAAAGGACAGCTATAGCCTGAATTACAACGCAGACGCGGTGACCTGGGATGTTTTGTCTTCTTCTCTGACGGTTGATTGTGAGAAGGTGGTACAGACCTATGACGGCCTTCTGGAATATGACAATGAGAATCAGCTGCAGCCGGCGCTGGCGGAGAGCTATGAAGTGTCAGACGACGGACTGACCTATACTTTCCACATCCGTGAGGGCGTTTCCTGGGTGGATGTCCAGGGCAGAGAGGTTGCCGCTGTCGTGGCGGATGACTTTGTGGCTGGCCTGCAGCACATGATGGACGCGCAGGGCGGTCTGGAGTATCTGATTGAGGGCATCATTAAGAATGCCAGCGAGTATATCTATGGCGAGATTACCGATTTCTCAGAGGTCGGTGTGGAAGCGACGGATGACACAACGCTTGTCTTTACGCTGGAGAACCCGTGCTCGTATTTCCTGACTATGCTTGGCTACAGCGTGTTTGCGCCGATGAGCCGCACCTACTATGAGTCCATGGGCGGTAAGTTCGGTATGGATTATGACCCATCCGCGGCGGATTATACATACGGCAAAGGTCCGGATTCGATCGCGTACTGCGGTCCGTATCTGGTATCCAGCCTGACAGAGCAGAACTCAATTGTTTTCTCTGCGAATCCGACCTACTGGAATGCGGAAAATGTCCGTCTGCAGACCGTTACCTGGAAATACAACGACGGCAGTGACCCGACCAAATACTATACCGATTTCACTTCCGGCACAATTGATTATGTCAGCCTGAGCGACTCGATTGTACAGCTTGCGGTGGATGATGGTATTTTTGATGATTATTCCGTAGTCTCCGGCACAGGCTCCATGACCTATTACAACAACTATAACCTGAACCGTATTGCGCTCGCGAACTTCAACGACGGCACGACCGCCGCTTCCTCGAAGACCGAGGAGGATGTGGAGCGCTGCAACCAGGCGATGCGCAATGTACACTTCAGAAGAGCACTTTCCTTTGCAACAGACAGAGGCTCCATGAATGCGCAGTCGGTAGGCGAGGAGCTGAAGCTTGTCTCTGTCCGCAACTCTCTGACGCCGGGCAAATTCGTTACCCTGGATGAGGATGTGACCGTGGACATCAACGGCGAGGCGACGACCTTTGCGGCAGGCACCTATTATGGCGCGGTGATGCAGGCACAGGTAGACGCGGACGGCGTTCCGATGACCGTATACAGTGCGGACGCAGATGATGGCACAGGCAGCAGCGATGGCTTCGACGGCTGGTTTAACGAGGAGAACGCGGCGGCAGAGTTTGAGACAGCGGTTGCGGAGCTTGCAGAGGCTGGCGTAGAGGTCAGTGCAGAGAACCCGATCTACGTAGATCTGGTTTATGTATCACAGGTTGAGGCGCTGGTGAACCGCGCGAATGTCATGAAGCAGTCGATGGAGTCCATCCTCGGCGGAGCTGTGATTCTGAACCTTGTGGATGCGGGCGACTATGACGGCTGGTATTACGCGACCTATTATCCGAGCTATGGCTACGAGATGAACTGCGACATCAACGATGGTACCGGCTGGGGTCCGGACTATGGAGATCCGTCGACCTTCCTCGATACCGCGCTTCCGGATTACGTAGGATATACAACGAAGTGCTACGGGCTGTTTTGATATAACCATTTAGTGGGCGTAAAGAAAGCTTCTGGTACAGAAACGTGTATCAGGAGCTTTCTTTTAGTCTTGAGCTTCAGGAGAGTGTGGTATACTTGCAGAAGAAACATTCATTTCGGGAGAAAAAGCGGTGGTTTGAATTGAAAAAATATTTTTTAAAAGGAAAAACATTTTATACACTTTTCGTCATGTTTGCTTCGCTGATTCTGGCGCTGGTCTGTTGTGCTTACACGATCTGCTATTTTGCTTTGAAAAACGCGAGCGGCCAGCTGGAGACCAGTCTGGAGACGATTCTCACACTGCAGGTACAGAGCATCGGTGAAAGCTATTCTTCGGATGAGTATTCGGCTCTGGAGGTGGAGCTTTCTGAAAACGAGATCCTGACAGAACTTGCCTCGCGCGACCAGATCGACCAGGATGAGGATATGGAACAGGCGGAGGATTTGCTCCGGAACTATAAGGAATCCATTTCTTATGCGGATCTGATCTGCTATTTTTATTTTGAAAACAGCGGCTATCTGATGTGTACCATGCTTTCCGGGGCGGATGCTTCGGAGCTGGCGCCGGACTATGTGACGGAGCGCCTTGCCGGTTTTGAGGATATGGAGATCGGTACCTCCGAAAAGTATCTGGGCGTGGATGGGGATGACGTCTATTATGATGTCAGTCTGGTCAGGCTTACATCCAGTTTGGGGCTGATTCGTGTGAACCTGGGCAGTCCTTCTTATGAACTGCCGGAATTGTTCCTGTCAAACATGGAGGGCGTGGAAATGTATACCTATGATCGGTATGGAAATGTTCACGCGCTGGAAGAAAGCCAGGAATTAGTCGGGCTGTACAGCTACGATTCCCTGGGGGAGGAGGATTCAGCCACCTTCACGTTTTCCAATGGAGGACATTCTTATATTGGCTCCTATTATACATTTGTCTCCCGGCCAATCCGATTGGCTGTTTTCTGCCGGGATACGGCGGCGGAGAACCGGGCGTTGTCTTTGCGGATTGTCTTAGCGGCTGTAGTTTGCCTGGCTTTTGTCTGCATTTTGCTTGCCCTTTTTTATGCCAGACGGGCGTATCGGCCGGTGGAAGAGCTGGTATCCAGATTGCCAGAGGAACCGGACAAAGCGGACGGTGAGGGGCAAAAGGTATTCAGGGATGACTTTGCGATGATCAACCGCGTGTTTGATCAGTGGGCAGAGCAGCTGCAGGAAAAAGACCGGATGCTGCAGAACCGCTCTGAGCTGGTGCCGGACAGTACACAGCTTCGCGATCTTTCTGCCGCGATAGAAGCTCATTCGAAGGAAGAGGTTTTCGAACAATATGACATTCTGATCCGTCAGATGACAGAATTGTGCGGAAAGGCTCCGGACAGGGAAGAACTTGTATTTTACCTGCTGGTTGATACGATAGCGCTTACTGTTCTGGATCTTTCTTTACCCGGAGATGTTGACCGCGAGAGCGTGCGCGGGTATGCGCAGAGAATTCGCCAGAGCCAGGACGCGGATGAATTGCGGACGGCGCTGCTTTTTGTTTTGGAAGCAATGGCAAGTGAAACGGAAGACAGGGGAGAAAATGAAAGAAAGCGCTTTGAAGAGATCCGGCAGTATGTGCTGGAGCATTTTAAAGATCCCAGCCTCTGTGCGGGAATGGTCGCGGAGAAATTTCAGGTCAGCCCTTCCGGTTTGTCCAGGAAATTTAAAAAATACTATCAGATCGGGTTCCTGGAGTATCTTCACCGACTGCGGGTGACTGAGGCAGTGCGTCTGCTGCGGGAAACGGATCAGACGATCACGGAAATCGCTCAGCAATGCGGATACACGAATGTTTATACAATGAACCGTGCGTTTAAATCCTATGCCAATACGACGCCGGGAAAGATTCGGGAGGCGGAACGCGCCCGATCATAGGGAATACCGTTGAGGATGTTTAGACCGATTAAACGTTTTAAGGGTGAACCGGACAGGAAGTTTTCTCCCTGTCCGGTTCCGTTTATCCTATCATGGTACAGGCAAAACGCGCCGTACCGGAGCTGTGCATGTTCCAGATGCCGGTTTTAACGGCTTGCCGTCAGGGCGAAGGCATGGATCTCATCGTCAAAATACAGAGACCTGCCGAGGCAGTTCAGCCAACACTGGCCGCAGCTCTGGCAATTTTCCGGATAGGCGATTACAGATTTATTTGAGGCAGTGTCAAAACGGAATACATCCATGGGACAGATATTCACACAGTTCTGGCAGCCGATGCATTTATTCAGATCATATCTTCTTACAGCCATCTTATCCAATCTCCTTTATTCTTCATTGCTGTAAAAGCGTCGTCTATGGCAGGTTTTGTGCCAGGCAATTCGCTTTTATATGTAGTGGCGCAGCCGTTTTACCACGAGGAAGCCTCCGTCTCCGGCAGATCCATTGCCTCCGTTTCGCCCGGGAAGCGGAAATAAGCGCCGTACCTGTCTTCATAAGACATTGTCTGATCGCCTTTCCAGTCGTCTTTGATGTCCACTTTATTGATTTCCACAGAATCATCGTCGCCCTTCTGGAGGGTGATGTAGCAGAGATAGTCGTCGTCGCGGTACGGATAATCTGTGCGGAAATGATAGCCGCGGCTTTCCTTGCGCTCAAGAGATGCGCGGAGCTTCAGCTCGGCGACGAGTGCCTTATGCTTCATCTCATGGCAGAGACGCAGGTCATGGCCGCTGGTTGCTCTCAGCTTGGGAATGATGTCTGTGCGGAACTGGACAATCTGATCCAGAGCGCTGCTCAGGGACGTCTCATTCTTGGCGATCGTAATCCAGTATGGTCCCATGATAGAGGTCAGAATATCGCGCGCCCAGTTCGGGTCATAGCCTTTTTCCACGCTTAACGGCGCAAGGATTTCTTCGCTCAGGCTGCTGATCTCCTCATCTGGAATTTCAGCCAGGGATACTCCGCCAGCGTAGGCTGCCGCTGCTGCGCCGGCCATCTTTCCCTGAACACCGGCAAAGTTTGACGTCCAGCCAGACGGCGCACCTTTCGTGCCGCCGGTAGCCATGCAGCCGTTTGTGCCGTCTCCGGCTACCCAGAGACCTTCGATGCTGGTTTTTCCTTCTGTGTCGTCAATGCCGCAGAAGATGCCGCCCGCAAAATGGGTAAACATACCGGGAGCCGCGCCGAAAACGTCGCCCTTGAACACCGCGCTGGAGTATTTACCGGTTCTGGGATCGCTTTCATCCTCAGAGGTGGAAGCGCCGCGGCCATTGCCTGTAACGAGCTCATATTTATCTACCGGCGTAATGCCATAAGCACTGTCAAACACCGGTGTAATGACAGATTTGGCTGCTCCGGATGCTTTTGCGGCCGCATTTTCCTTTGTCGAGCCGCCCGGAGCGCAAAGCCAGACATTTTCTACGTACTGCCAGCTGTTACAGGCCAGTACGTTGCCCGGCGCGTAAGAAGCGCTCATATGGAAGTCTTCAAATTCCTGTCCGGTAACCGGAAGCCCGTGCATATAGCCCATATATTCTCCGTCAAAGGTGTCTTCGCCCGTCGGGAAGCCTGCCGGTTTGTAGCTGCCGGAGCCAGTGCAGAGAATGACGGCCTTTGCGCGGAAGGTAATCAGCGTGCCGCTCGGAACGTGCATGCCGATGGCACCTGCGATCCGCCCGTCTTCTTCGATGATATCCATAATCATCGTATGTTCGACGTAATCAATTTCCTGATCATTCAGAGCTTTTGTAAATGCCAGGCGGCGGTCGTACTGAATGTTATCCAGATGGTAGTCTACCAGCCGGTCGTTCTGAACAGTTCCGTCTACCCAGTATCCGGCGTCCTCACCTTTGGTGTACTGGGTCAGAATCCCGAGTTCTACACACTTTTCATAGACCGATTTGGATTCCTCTTCCCAGACCTGTACCCATCCGATATTTGCCAGGAACTCGTTAGAATACATCATTGCGTACTCAAATTCTTCTTTGCTGTCTCCATAGCCCTCGTCAAAGAAATTGTGAGAGCTGGCCCAGGCACTGAGTCCGGAGTAACCGGGGCGTCCTTTGTCTACCAGCAGTACATTGCTGCCAGCCTCTTTCGCGGACATGGCGGCAAATAGTCCGGCAAATCCACCGCCTACGACCAGCACGTCGCATTCGTAGTCTGTTACGTCCGGCACTTCTGCTTCCGGAATATCCAGTTCTGTAACCACACGCTCCGTGGACTCGGAGGAGGCAGCTTCGGTCTGCGCTTCCGTCTCTTCTTCTGCGAAAGCGGTTGTCCCAAGAATTCCTGCCGCTGCCAGACCGGCGGAACCGGCGGTTACGCTTTTCAGGAAATCTCTCCTGCTAATGTCTTTACTCATAGCGTCCTTTACCTTCCTTTCTTTTCATAACATTACAACCTTCAGACTCTCTGGCTTTTCGGCTGCCGGCTTTCGGCGAAAGAATTCTCCGGCAAACTGAGAAATGCCTGTAAGAAGAAGCCTGCGTTCTCATGTACTTTTGATTATAATTGCTGACAAAAAAGGAAAAAAGCGGCAGTATTTTCAGAAATGGCAAAAAATGCGGATATGGGAAACAAATACGGGCGTTCCGGATACGCGCAAAAACTGCACGAACTGAAAAAAATGAAAATCCTGTTTTCAGCGATCTGCGAAGGGTGAATTGGCATTTTTGGCTATTTCCTCAACCGGGCGTTGACAAAATTCAGATATTATGTATAATGAACCTATGCGAAAGAAGAAAACTGGGGTTGATTTCGGAAAGAGCATTGTACAGGGACGTACAACGTGCTTTTTTGTTATTATGGACTTTTTGACTGCACAATGGCAATGCTTTAACGTGGTAAAACTCCGCATCTGTCCTGAGACAGATTTCTTTCCTACACCAATAATAGGAGGTAAAAATCATCATGATTGGAAAAATTTCCAGACGGGATTTCCTGAAGGGCTCCGCGGCGACGGCGGCTTCCCTGGCACTTTCCATGACGTTTGCGGGCGGCTTCTCCGAGAGCGTGGTACAGGCGTCAGAGGACATTGACTTTGATGAGTATTATACGACTTCTACCGAGATCTACAATGAGGTTCTTGGCGAATTCTATGACGCGTATATGGTATCAAAGGATGCGGAAACGGTATCCGAGCGCTACGCGCTGATGGCGGTTGCAGAGGCGAAGATTATGGAGGCGGCTGTATTCCTGCCGACGAATTCAAACGGCGGTTCATATCGTCTGACCAGAGTCGTTCCGTATTCCGCTACGACGACCCTCTGGGGCACGGATTCGGATCGGTATTTTACCGTGCTTGTTACTACGGAGATGATCTCGCTTGAGGATTACAACGCACTGAAGGCTTTGTGGAATGAGACCAGAGGCACCGGCACTTATGAGACGGAAGCGCGGGCATATCTGGAGGAACACGGATATGAAGTAAAGGATGAATATAATCTCTCATATAACACAGACCCGGTGACCTGGGATGCGTTGGCAACTTCCCTTTCCGCAGACTCTGAGGCGATTGTCAATACCTATGACGGTCTGATGCTTTATGATATCGAGAATGAGCTTCAGCCGGCGCTGGCAGAGAGCTATGAGGTTTCTGAGGACGGTCTGACCTATACCTTCCACATTCGTGAGGGCGTGTCATGGGTGGATTCTCAGGGCAGAGAGGTTGCAGGCGTGGTTGCGGATGACTTCGTAGCCGGTATGCAGCATATGATGGACGCTCAGGGGGGGCTTGAGTACCTGATCGAGGGCATTATCGTGAACGCTTCCGAGTATATATCCGGTGAAGTGACCGATTTTGCTGAGGTTGGTGTAGAGGCAGTGGATGATTATACACTTGTCTATACACTGGAAGCTCCGTGCTCTTATTTCCTGACGATGCTTGGCTACAATGTATTTGCGCCGATGAGCCGTACGTACTATGAGTCTCAGGGCGGCAAGTTCGGTATGGAGTATGATTCCTCCGCAGCGGATTATAATTACGGCAAGAGCGCAGATACCATCGCTTACTGCGGCCCGTATCTTGTGACCGGACATACCGAGCAGAACTCCATCGTCTTCTCCGCGAACCCGACCTACTGGAACGCAGATGCGGTGAACATTCAGACCCTGACCTGGAAGTACGATGACGGCAGCGACCCGACGAAGCTTTACAATGACTTCCTCAATGGCACGGTTGACGCGGTTGGCCTGACCTCCTCGATTCTGGAGCTGGCGAAGTCAGATGGTTATTTTGATGATTACGCTTCTGTTTCCGGTACGGACGCGACGACTTTCTTTAATATGTACAACCTGAACCGTGTTGCTCTCGTGAACTTTAACGATGGCACGACCGCTCCTTCACCGAAGACCGAGGAGGAACTGGAGCGCTCCAACGTGGCGATGAAGAATGTACATTTCCGCCGTGCGCTTTCCTATGCGACCGACCGTGCTTCCATGATGGCACAGGTACGCGGCGATGAGCTGAAGTACACGAATATGCGCAACTCCTACACGCCGTGGAACTTTGTCTCCCTCGAAGAGGATGTGACCATTGATATCAACGGCGAGGCGACCACCTTTGCGGCAGGCACCTATTATGGTGTGATCATGCAGGCGCAGCTTGACGCGGATGGAATTCCGATGAATGTTTATGACGCGACAGCAGACGACGGCAACGGCAGCGGCGACGGCTATGACGGCATCTACAATGTAGACAACGCAGTGGCTGAGATGGCGACGGCAGTGGAAGAGCTGGCGGCAGAAGGTGTGGACATCAGCGCGGAGAACCCGATCTACCTTGATCTGGTATATCCGAGCCAGGTAGAAGCATACACGAACCGTGCGAATGCGTTCAAGCAGTCGATTGAGGGCGCCCTTGACGGACAGATCATCATCAATATGGTTGACGGCAGCGACTACTCAGGCTGGTATTACGCGAACTATTATAACACCTACGGTTATGAGCAGAACAGCGATATTAACGATACGACAGGCTGGGGCCCGGACTACGGCGATCCGTCCACCTATCTTGATACACTCCTTCCGGATTACGCGGGTTACATGACCAAGGGTTTTGGTATCTTCTAAAATTGTTCAGAACAGCAAGTTTGGGCCGCAGGGGGCCGGGGGTCTCCCCGTTTTCCTGCGGCCGTTTCATGAGTAAGGCGTAGCTGGTTTGCGGTTACAGCCGGTACCAGAGCTTTTGCCCGGAAGATTCCCTTAAGGAGGGCAGAACCCGGAGGAACCAAAAAGATAGGAGAGGCACAGTGGGAAAATATTTAGTCAAACGAATTATCACAGGCCTGTTGTCGGTCGTTGTCGTGGTCGCCTGTGTCATGATCATGGTTTATTCTCTCCTGAATCGTGATCTGGTCTTTGCGGCGGATACGACGTACACGCATCAGAGTAACAACCAGAAGACCGTTTATAAGTACTCTAAGTGGGAAGAGTACGGTTATCTGGATTATGTGACATATTCCGATTATCTGTCCATGCTCGTCGATGAGGGAGAGATCGATGAGGATACCCGGAGCTCGGCGGTGAGCTTTGGCCGGACCGCGGACGCGGATTCGGAGCTGGTATCTGAATATGTGCAGAAGTTTACGGAGTATTATGAATCGAGAGGATATACGGTGACGCGGCTGGATGCGGTCATGATGAACGCGAAGAAGGTTGCGACCGGCGGGCAGCAGCAGCTCTACGCCTACAAGGATGTTCCACTGATTACCAGATTGATCAAATACTTCAGCGGAATGATTACCGTCGATAATATCCACAACGTGGAGGAAGACATCGGAGAGCGGGGACTGACGTTCACCCTTTATGATCCGGTTTACGGCGGAGACAAGTTATCGCCGGCGATTATGGGAAATGGCACGACGCACAAGTATTTGCTTTATATGACGTCGAGTTTTCCGTTTATTCACCAGAACCTGGTGTCGATTAACCTGGGTACGTCTTATACGGTAAACTCCGGTGTGGATGTGTTTACGACAATGACACGAAGTCAGGGTTCGTATGTCTCAAGTACGATCACCTATCCAACCGGGCTGACAGAGGAAAGCGCCGATGATCTACACTCCGCGACCTATCTGGCAGGCTCGCTGGGAACGAGTCAGGTTTACGCGACCCGTTACACAGATGATTACACGAGTGTGCAGACGGTAAAGAAGGGCGCTTCCAAGATTGGCTACTCCTTTATCATCGGTATTCTGGCAGTAGCGCTGTCTTATCTGCTCGGTGTGCCCCTTGGTATTCTGATGGCGCTCAAAAAGGATACGATTGTGGATCAGATCGGTACGGTTTATGTGATCTTTATCATTGCGGTGCCGTCCTTGGCGTATATTTTCCTTTTCAAAGCGATTGGCGGGAAGATTGGACTGCCCACGACCTTTGACGTTGAGAAGCTGAAGTGGACGATGTATGTGCTGCCGGTGATTTCGCTTGCCTTGCCGTCCATCGCGAGCCTGATGAAGTGGCTGCGCCGCTACATGATTGACCAGATGAATGCGGACTATGTGAAGTTCGCGCGGGCAGGCGGTCTGACCGAGTCGGAGATTTTCAGCAGGCATATTTTCAAAAACGCGGTGATCCCGATCGTGCAGGGTATCCCGGGCAGTGTCCTGGGTGCGCTGGTCGGCGCGATCATTACGGAACGTGTTTACGTCGTTCCCGGTGCCGGCGGTTTGCTGACGGATGCGATTAACAAATACGACAATGGCGTGATTGTGGGCGTGACCCTGTTTTACGCGCTGCTGTCCGTGATTTCCATTATCCTCGGCGATGTGCTGATGTCCGTTGTGGATCCGAGGATTTCATTTACATCGAAAGACAGGTAGGGGCTTATGAGCAGAGTAGATTATGAAAAATACGGTATGACCAAAGAGGAACTGTTCGCCCCTGTTGAGCACAGTGATCTTGAATCTGAGAAGATTACCGCTCCGCGATACTCCTACTGGAACTCCGTGTTTCGTGTGTTTTTCCGTAAAAAGATTAATTTTGTAATACTTGGTCTTCTGGTCGTCATTTTACTGTTCACGTACGTTTATCCGGCATTGGTGGATTATGACCGGTTCGGGAATCTGCTGGATTCGACGACAAAGCACTTGGGGCCGCTTCAGGCAATGAAACAGCTGGGGTATAACATCCACTGGATTCTGGGCTCAGGCAGTTCCGGACAGTCCACTTTTGACGCAGTCTGGTACGGCGCGCGCATTTCCGTGTCGCTGGCTTTCGTCTGTGCGGCGATCAACCTGACGATCGGTACGATTGTCGGTGCGCTCTGGGGGTTTTCCAGAAGAATGGATTCCATTATGATCCCGATTTATAATATTATCGGGAACGTGCCGATGGTCCTGCTGGTTTCGGTGCTCGTCATGCTTCTGTCAGCGAGCTTCTGGACGCTGGTATTATCCCTGACGATTACCGAATGGCTGTTTGTTGCTTATTTTATCCGAACGCAGGTTATCATTATCCGTGACAGGGAGTACAATCTGGCGTCCAAGTGTCTGGGGTCCAGCTCGGTACGGATTGCGATGAAGAATATTCTGCCGTTCATGACCTCTATAATCGTGACTCTGACAGCGACAGAGATTCCGTCCTATATTTCTTACGAAGTGTTCCTCGCCTACATCGGCATGGGCCTTTCGGAGATGTCGCTGGGCCGTTTGATTTATGCGGCTGAGAGCGCGATGGTGACGCCGGGATGGGAGTTTGAGTTCTGGTCTCCGGTGGCGGTCGTTGCGATCATTACCGTCGTTCTGTATGTTGTGGGACAGAATCTGGGCGATGCGACTGACCCGAGAACGCATATGTAAGGGAGGCCGGTTATGGAAGAACAGAAGGTATTATTATCGGTAAAGGATCTGTGGGTGAAGTTCCGTGTGCGCGGCCGTGTTCTGACGGCGATCCGCGGTATCTCCCTGGATATTTATGAGGGCGAGTCGATTGCCATCGTGGGTGAGTCCGGTTCTGGAAAATCGGTTTTTACGAAGACCTTTTCCGGCATGAACGACGCGAACGGATTTATTGACCATGGCACGATTATTTTTAATGATGAAGACCTGGCGGACACGACAGCGCCGCTGAATGACCGGGCAAAAAGACTGATTGAGCGCTCCAGACGCCAGCTGGATCAGTATGCGAAGCTGGAACTGGGCGCTGCGGTTTACCGGAAGCTGCAGGATCTCGAGTCAGAGAAGCACCGCAGGGAATGCGTCAGTGAGGAAGAGCAGAACCGGGAAAAAGAAGAGCTGGATGAGCTGGTCGCAAAGCGGACGGACCTGTATAATCTGAAGCAGACGCTTGACCCGCATAAGGAAAAGGATAAGATTCATGAGATGTCCAAGCAGATTTCCGCCCTGGACAAGCAGATCAAAGAAGCACAGAAAAAAGACGGGGAGCTTTTAAAAGAGCAGCAGAAAAAAGCTTCACAGGACACCGCGTTTCTGAAGGAATATGAGCAGAAAAAAGCCGCGCTGCAGGCGGAATATGATAAGCTGATTCAGGGAGAGATTTCAGAAAAGGCAAAGAAGCGCAATGAGATTCTCGCAAAGGAAATTTACCTGTCTATTGGCCGGTATGATGGAAGACAGCGCAGCAAGCTGGCAAAAGGTCTGACGAAGGCGCTGAAGCAGGCGATGCAGATCGGGGTGGATCTGGACGACGAAAATGAGCGCAATAAGGTTTTCGATACGGTCGCGTTTCGTGTGCGGTATCTGGATGAGACAACAGATACGATTCACGGCACCTGCGTGCTGAACCTGGCGAATGTGAAGTATGCGAAGGACTGGAGCCGCATCCGCGGCAGGAAGATCGCGACGGTGTTCCAGGATCCGATGACCTCTTTGAACCCGATTCTGACGATCGGAAAGCAGATTACTTCTATTATTATTAAACATCAGGGCTGCTCAGAGGGCGAAGCCAGAAAGCGTGCGCTGGTGCTGATGCACAAGGTCGGCATCCCGAATGCGGAGGCGCGTTTTGACGATTACCCATTCCAGTATTCGGGCGGTATGCGTCAGAGAATCGTCATCGCGATTGCGCTTTCTTGTCAGCCGAAGATCCTGATCTGCGACGAACCGACCACCGCTCTTGATGTGACGATTCAGGCACAGATTTTACAGCTGTTAAAAGATTTGCAGAAGGAGCTGGGCTTCACGATTGTCTTTATTACCCATGACCTTGGCGTTGTGGCGAATATCGCGGATCGTGTGGCTGTGCTGTATGCCGGACAGATTGTTGAGGTAGGTAAGGTGGAGGAGGTCTTCTATGACCCGCGCCACCCATACACCTGGGCGCTTCTTTCCTCTCTGCCGCAGCTGGCACAGCGGAACACGAAGCTGTATTCCATTACAGGTACGCCGCCCTCGCTCTACAACCAGATTGTGGGTGATGCGTTTGCTCCCAGAAACCCGTATTGCATGAAGATCGATACTTTGGAGGAGCCGCCGATGTTCCAGGTCACCGAGACGCATTTCGCGAAGACGTGGCTGCTGGATGAGGACGCTCCGGAAGTGGAAGGCCCGGAGGCGATCCGGGATCTCCACCAGAAGCTGCTTGATGCGTATCACCTAGCGTGAAAGGGAGAAGGGAGTAAGCTGTGGCGAAACAGAATCAGGAATTAGGATCCAGTGCGTCCCATCTGCCGGAGCACGGTCCGATTGATGAGCATGGCAGAGAAATTTTATTATCCGTTAAAAATGTGGATATTACGTTTGGAAAGGGCGAGAATGCGGTTCGCGCCGTGAAGAACGCTTCTTTTGATATTTATAAGGGCGAGACATTTTCCCTGGTGGGTGAGTCTGGCTCCGGTAAGACGACGATCGGGCGTGCGGTGATCCGCGTCAACCCGTGCGCAGCCGGTGAGATTCAGTATAAGGGCGTCCGTATTTCCGGTAAAATTCCGCATTCCCTCGACCGGGAGGTCATCCGGAATATCCAGATGGTATTCCAGGATCCGGCGGCTTCGCTGAATGAGCGCGCGACGGTCGACTATATTGTATCGGAAGGTCTGTACAACTTCCACCTGTACGAAAATGAGGCGGACCGTGTCCGCAAGGTGGAAAACATCATTGAAGAAGTAGGTCTTTTGAAAGAGCATCTGACCCGCTATCCGCACGAGTTTTCCGGCGGACAGCGCCAGAGAATCGGTCTGGCGAGAGCGATGGTCATGGAGCCGGAGCTGGTCGTAGCGGACGAGCCGATCTCCGCGCTCGACGTCTCCATCCGTGCGCAGGTGCTGAATCTGATGAAGAAATTCCAGGAGGAGAAGGATGTCACCTACCTCTTTATCGCACATGACCTTTCTGTTGTGCGGTTCATCTCGGACCGCATTGGCGTTATCTACAAGGGCAATATTGTAGAGATTGCGGCAGCGGAAGAACTGTTCGACTTCCCGCTGCATCCTTACACTCACTCGCTGATCTCGGCGATTCCGATCCCGGATCCGCAGCTGGAGAAAAACAAGGTGCTGTATACCTACGACCCCTCGATCCATGACTACAGTACAGATCAGCCGGAGCTGGTCAACATTGGACATGACCACTATGTCTACGGAAACAAAAAAGAGATTGAGGGATACCGCAAGATCCGTGAGAAGGGAGAGATCCTGCAGCCGATCCGTATTCTGAAAGAAGGCGAAGAACGCCCGAAGGAGGAGAAGGACGGCACGCTGACCGCGGCGGACGATCAGTTCCTGAAGGCGCCGGTACACGATACCGGCAGCGGGATTTATATGTTTCTGTCATTCTTCCTGCCGATCATCGGACTGATTGCGGGGCAGATATTTAAGAGTAAGCAGTATTATCGAAACTATCACGCCTGCAAAAAGGGCGCGATCGCCGGCCTGATCACGCTGGCGGTAATTATCGTCATCTTCCTGATCTTCCTGGGGCTGGCGATCATATGATAATACAAGGGCGCTGGACATCCAGTGGATGTCCGTTAAGCGCCGACCGTAGCGAAGCGGAGAACAAAAGGACGTAAAATGGATGCTTGCATCCGATTTTATCGTCCTTTATGACCCGCAAAAACATGAGGAAGTAGCCATTTTTCGAAGAAAAATGAGCGGATTCCGAATGTTTTTAGGATTGCGGGAGTGCGAAGCACGGAGCAATCCGTAGTATTATCTTGATAACACAAGATAGCCGCGGGGAACCGTCAAAGGAAATTGGGCGGTTTACCTGCGGCTACACTTTTACAGGTGAGCTGCGCCGTGCAGAATTGCCTGCGGCAATGGCGCGGCCTGTGTCATAAGGAATCCACCGGCAGGCCGGTTTCCCTTATGATATATCATAATGAAGAATGGAGCAGATGATTTTATGAAACGCACCACAAGGGGAAGAAGGTCGACGGACTCAGATTCCGGGAAAAATGTAGATATTAAGATAAAACACTGGAAGCTGCGTCTGGTGTTTGTGATTTTGTTTGCCATTATCGGAATCAGTGCGCTGGCCAATGGCGTGCTTGGCCTCCTCAGTTCGGATGACGGCTGGCAGGAGATTGAGGCGGATTCTTCGTCGACCGGGAACAACGGCAGCGAATTCATTTTTGAATATTATCTGGGCGCGAGCGGCCTTTCCGTGTCTGCGGAGAAAAAGGCATTGATCTCGCTCTATACATCTGCGCTGGAGACGGCTTATCAGAATTTTCACAACGAGGAGAGCTTCGACGGCGTCAATAATATTTGCTATATCAACGCACACCCAAATGAGGAGATCGTAGTGGACGACATTCTCTACGATGCGTTTGCCCTGATGGAGGAATCTGGCAGCCGACAGCTTTATCTGGGGCCAATTTATACCGAATACAACAACCTGTTTTACTGCAATGATGACTGGGAGACTGTGGAGTATGACCCGTATCAGAATGAGGAGGTGGCGGAGTATTTCGCAGAGATTTTATCCTACGCTTCTTCTGACGAGCAGATTGAATTGCGCCTGCTCGGAGATAACACCATAATGCTTTACGTTTCGGATGAATACCTGGCCTATGCGGAGGAAACAGGGTTCCTCAGCTATATTGACTTCTTCTGGATGAAAAACGCATTCATCATTGACTACCTTGCTGATACGCTGATTGCAAATGGCTATACGCTTGGCGCGATTTCCAGCTATGACGGTTTTGTGCGGAATCTCGACACCAGCGGCACCGAATGGACCTTCAACATTTACAACCGTGTGGAGCAGACGGTTTACCAAGCGGCCTCTATGGAATATGAGGGCGCGCGCAGCATTGTTTTCCTGCGCGATTACATGATGAACAGCAGCTTCGACGTCCAGCATTATTATGAGCTGGAGGATGGAGAATTCCGCACCGCTTATATCGATACGGCGGACGGATACTGCAAATCCTCGATTGACAGCCTGGTTTCTTATTCGGAGGATCTGGGCTGCGCGGAAATTCTGCTGCGAATGCTTCCTATCTATATCGCGGATGGATTTGATGCGGACGCACTGGAGGAACTGAGGGAGGATGGAATCTATTCGATCTATTGTGAGGAGCAGGTGATTTACTGCAATGACCCGGATGTCAGCATTACGGATCTGTATGACGAGGATGATGTGACGTATGTACTTAACTGAGTGAATCGCGAGAAAGATTTAGAAAATATTTACGCATGATCACTTAAAAATAATTAAGATAACAGAAACGATGTAATTGACAATTTCGGAATACAATGATAGTATATGAGATAACTGCCTGCAAAAAAATCAATTGACAAGTGCCCCGTTTGCAATTAGATTATAAGTTAAGAGATGCCTGATAACGAAAGATTAATGGATGCACACGGACGCATGAGGAATGGCTGCTTCGCAGCCTTGCGTCCGGCGCAAAGTAAAACGACTTATGTCGTTTACTATAATTGGTGAAGGGGGCGACATAATGGGGGAAACAGGAATGTCAGAAAAAGAATTGGTGGATCAGACGATACGGGAATATGTCAATTTACAGAGGATAAAGAACGCGGATGACAAAGAGAAAGAGCTGGAATACCAGGAAAAGGTTTTGAAAGCCAGGTTATCATCGATGGGGATTCCGACAGAAAATCTGGAACCTTGAAGTAACTGTAAAGGAATGGAACAGTTAACTTTAAGGATTGCAGAGTGATTCTTACATATTACAGAGTGAGTGAGAGCCTGCCGTGTTATGCGGCAGGCTCTTTGATCGGAAAAGCTTATTGACGTTTCAAAATTATACAGGTTTTTATTGAGGTGAAGCGGAGTATAAAAGGAAATATTAAAATATTATATGATTAAATTAAAAATAATATAAAACAAAAATACAATAATGGTTGACGCGTGCTAATTTAAGTGATATTATATGACATATCTAACAGCAAAACAAAAACATGTCATTTCATACACCAGATAAATCAAAGTGAAAATAATCCCAAAAATGAATAGCCAATAACGAAGAGATGGAGTAAAATATGAGAGATAAGACAAAAAATGTAGAAAAACAACTGCAAACTGAGGAACCGCCGCAGCAGGAGAAAAGTGTATCTAAAGACCTGAATCAGATAGAAGATGGCGTCATGAAAAAAATGATGCAGTTTTTTGCTGACGAAATGCTTCCGGCTTTTGGCATTTCAAAGAAGGTATATTGTCATCCGTCAGATTAAATGAAGGTGGTTCCGTCAAATTATTTTACGGCAGTT
>JAJPWX010000011.1 GCA_021205755.1 Lachnospiraceae bacterium
GTTCCGCCCAGAATCGTCACAGAATCCTTCCCCTTAATGCCATTGTTCACAGCATCTACTGTGATCGACCCACTCTCAATTATGAGATCGTTTGACGTCTGAATGCCATTATTTAGAAAGCCTTTCACCGTCAGCGAGCCGCTGCCACCTATCATCAGGTCATCCTTCGCCCAGATCGCACCGCCCTCCGCCGTGTCATCGGCTTCACCATCCGCAGCTGAGTTTCCGGTATCCGCTCCGCTCACAATCAGATTATCCGTGCCGTCCACCAGATAAACAATCACCCGATCCGCATTTTCCACGTAAATCGCCGCATCTGCAATATTCGTAATCTCCACGCCAGCCAGCATCAGCACCACCGTCTCATCCCCATCCGCATCAACCAGGATCTGTCCATCCGACAGACTTCCTGTGAACCAATAGGAACCGCCTTCGCTGATCGTAATCACATTTTCAGATACCGACGCCCCGCTTCCGGAAACTGTCGAATCATCATCCGCAAGCGTGATCTGCACCGCATTGTCCTCATCTACATATGTATCAATGGTTTTCTCCGTCGCCGCTGCGCGCTCCTCATCCGCATCCATTTTCTCCGATGCGTTTTCTTCTGCCGTCTCCGATATATTTTCCTGCGTGTTTTCTTCTGCTGTCTCTGACGTATTCTCCTGCGTGTTTTCTTCTGCTGTCTCCGATGTATCCTCCTGCGCATTTCCTGCCAAAACATGCGTCCCGGCAAAAGTCAGCGCCAGGCAGACAATTCCTGCCTTCTTCCCTGCTTCTCTGAGTTTTCGCCAATGCTTCCTGTTCCTCATACCGTTCACCTCTTTCATGCACATCCATCTGGCATTTCAGGCAATCTTTTCCTCCGGCGCAATGACCTGTACCGTGTCTCAGATGCCATTTCCCGCATTTTCCCATTCATCAGAGCATCTCCCGCTCCGTAAAATCTCCAATTACAATATTCAGATTCCCGTTCCGCGTCCGCAGTTCATCAATAAACGCCTTCGGCACCTGTGCATCCGCGAACTGCGCGTGGTAAGTCAGCTCGTAAAGCGTCCCCATATTGGTCGTACGAACCCGCTCCAGCCGCACATCCACCTTGTATTTCTGAAAAATGTCGTCAAAAAGCCCCTCATAATTAAAATTTTCCGGTATCGTGATTTTCAGCTGTTTCTCCGCCTGCGACGCCGCGCCGAAATCAATCTTTGTCAGCACAAGCGTAAAAACAGCGACCAATACAAAAAACAGCACCGCGACTCCGACATATCCCATGCCCAGCGCCAGGCCAAGCGCCATAGTGGTAAAAATTGCGGCAATCTCCCTTCCAGTTCCCGGTGCGCTGCGGAACCGCACCAGGGCAAACGCACCCGCCACCGCAACGCCAGTCCCGATATTGCCATTGACCAGCATGATAATCGTCGCCACCGTCATCGGCAGCAGTGCCAACGTCAGCGAAAAGCTGGCGCTCTCCCGGTTCTTATACGAAAACACCAGAGCGGTCAGCACGCCCAGAAGCATAGCAGTTCCCAGGCAAATAAGAAGCGGCTGCAAGGTGATCGGGCTCGTCATAATACTGTTCAGCATAATTTTTTCCTCCTGTAAATACTGCGGGTGCAATGTACCGCTGATAGCAAGTTCCATATTTTGAAAAAGAATGCGGATAAATCCGATGCTCGCTCAAAAGCTCCGACAGCCACAGCGGCATCGCATGTGCAATCTTGATCTCCATCACAATTCGCTCATCCGGAAGAATCGGTTCCCCCTCATCCCCGTACATCAGCTTCAATCCATTCGACCGCCAGCGAATATTCCAGTCAAAGGTCACCCGCAGATCCGCCTCCTGCCTGCCAAGAAACGCCCTTCGCTCATATCCGATAAACACCTTCGGCACCGGCCGGTAGCTTTGCAGAAACCACCGAATTTCCCGCTGAATCTGCTCGTCATGCGGCAATGACCGCTTCTCATCCAGAAACTCCTGAATCTCATCGGGATGCCCTTCCACCCGGCGCTTATAGACAATCCCACTGCACTTTTTCTTAATTTCCGCATATATGTAATCGTCTCGTCCCGGTACTCCATAACTGCGCAACCGAAATTTTTCCTTATATATCGGCGCGTCAATCGAAGCACGGATCAGATCATAGGTCGGCGTGTCATAATAAATACTGCAGACCGTATGTACGCCGTATATTTCCTCATCCATCTGCGCCTGCAAAATCGGAAGTATTTCTCCATACTGTTCCGGCGTCAAAAGGAACTTTTTTTCATACCTCTGAAAAGAGTGCTGTACTTCTGCCATAGATGCCGATCTCTCCTTTCCGCTGTCCGTTTTTCCCAGTGTAAAATCACCTGCAATACCCACTGGAATTCACGCTATGCTTACCATAATTTCCGGAAAGTATAAATGACATATGTAAGAGATTTGTAAAAAATAGGTGAAAAATGTGTGAAATGATACCCATTTTTGATGTTTATCAGTGCGAAAAAACACCACGGAAATGACCAGAGTGTCTCTCAGATAATCTTGCAGAATGGAAACGGACTGCGTGGATTCCGGCCCAATGATCAGCTCTGTAATAACTTCATCCATCTGGGTATCCGCAATCTGGCACAACTTCTGCAGGTTCACAGGGTAATATTTCTTAATGCGTTCGTTTGAAATATGATATCATCACAAAAGCCCAGCGGTTTTTCAAGCCGCCAGGCTTTCACTATAATATATTGTTTGCAACTAGATATTATGCTTTTTCAAGCATCTCCTTTGTCAGAAGCAACATTTCCTGCATATTATCCAGTTCCCGATCCAAAGCTTCAGCCAAATACTCTCCAGCTCCCATCGCAGTAAGGATTGCATCTGCCGACCCAATCATCCTGCTTTTGATTTCTTCTTCGATAAAGGCCGTTTCAAGCGCTTCATCTCCATCTTCGCTCAGATAAACCATGTCTGGCAATCCATCGCCATCATTATCATGGAAATAGAAGTCAAATTCCCCGTCCCCAGAAAGATCCATGGCAAGCGTATCAATATTACCATCCCCCGTAGAATCCATCAGAGCTACATCTGGTACACCATCACCATCCACATCAATCAGGATCTCATCTTTTGCACTGCGTACCAGCGTCTTGCGGAAATTCTTATCATGCTTCAACTTCCGTTTTACTTCTCGTAATGTTCCCATATCCAAATCTCCTTTTTTGTACATCAGAATCCCCTACCTGGACCACCCATTCCAGGACCACGCATTCCTGGTCTCCCCATAGGCGGCGGGCCACCCATCGGCGGCATATAAGGCGGACGTCTCCTGTGGGTCATCCTCCTTGCAAGGTTGGATAACGCTGAAGCGCCTACTACTGCCCCACCAACGACTGCTGCTGTTTTCGCTGCATTCGACCAACCGGATTTTTCGCCGTTTACATTATTATATGATCCATCATTGTAAGCCGCTGCCGTATCCCCATAAATGGACGCACCGCACTGCGGGCAGAAATTTGTATTTTCATCAACGGCAAGCCCGCAATTTTTACAATAAACAGCCATAAGATCACCTCCATGCCAAAACTCGTGGTCGTGGGCTGGGAAGCCCACAACTACGGTATTTTTCACGTCGACTACATGTAGTCGACGTAGTTACTGTCCGGCATATAGCAGTCCCCGGAGGTGTTCGACCTCAGCGCGGAGTTTTTTGTTCTCTGTCTCCAGCTTTGCTATACGCCGATCTTTTGCTTCTATGATCACGTCTTTTGACTGTGATGTCTTATCATACCTTGCACGCCGGTTGATCTCATTGTCTATATCCTGCGCACGCTGTGCTGTGATCCGATTACGTAATTCTTCATCTTCATATAAGAAGCTTTTGGATACGCCACAGCGAGTATGAACACTGTTGAAATTTACTTTTTTTCCTTCTGCTATTAACTCTGTTATGGCTTTTATGGCCTGCTTTCGTGCCTCGTCTGTTCTTTTCCTTCCATTTTCCGCCAGCCCCTTCATCTTCCCGTCAGCCATCGTATTCCTCCCGGCGGCTTCCGTTCTTGTGAATTAAGCCTTCTTTCCTGATTCGAGCCAGCATTTTTTCAAGAGTATCCAGATATTTCTGATTTTTCTCGATCCATTCCCCGCGTCCAAGTGCCTTGCTCTGCTCAAGCTGCACTTTGACACGCCGGATTTCTGCTTCGTATTCAGGAATATCATCCTTACCTGTGCAAAAATTCGCACATTTCAGACAATGGCTCATCTGCTGGCGGCATGGCAGCTTTGAGGGCTTAAAGCAAACACCAAACGGCACTTTTACCGCATCCAGATTTTTCCGGACATACTCATACCGAATATCTTCACCCGGATGTTCTTCCCCGTCAGGCGGAGTGCTTTCCAGATGTAAAAGCCCCAGTTTCTCTGTTTCCTTCCACTTCTGGAAAAGCATATCCTCCGACACTTTCGCGTAGTGCAGTGTCATCTGGATGCTGCAATGACCGAGTATCTGCTGGATGATCCCAATCGGCATCCCCTGCTCTGTATACTCCATTGCGCGTGTGTGGCGGAGTGAATGGGCCCGGAAGTGATAAATATTGCCATCTCCATCCTTGATTTCCTTTTTTACTATCAGTTCCTGCACTGCTGATGTGAATGCCGGTTTGCTGTAAGGCAGCCCTTTGCACTTCCCATCATACGTATTGAACAGATATTTGTCCGGATTGTTTTCCTCCGTGCTTATAGATGCTGCTTCCTCCGAAAGCTTCTTTATCATGTCTGCGACTTCGTCGCGTACCGGTATTTTCAGAAGAGGAATCCCTGTCTTTGTGATTTCGCCGCACAGATAAGGCACATACGTTTTTTCCTTTTTGTTCCATATATACTCCAGGCAACTGTCGTACCGCAGATTCAGCACATCCGTGCCGCGCCAGCCGGTCTCCCTGAGCAGGATGTATACCGGCTGCATTTCTTTCGGCTCAATCTCGTTGATGCTTGCGTCAATCTGTTCTCTGACAGGCTCGGGTATGTATTTGATCTTTGACATGGTATCTTCAGCGCGTTCCCGCCGTGGGATATCATCATCGAAAATCAGGCGGTTTACATCCTTCTCTGGAGCCTCTGGGTATTCAGCCAGCTGGATATAATCAATGAACTGGCGGATAAATGACACTGCCTTGCTTCTGAAAGTTGCGTTTTTGCTTCCATAATCTACAGCAACCCAGCCAAGATAATTCTCTACGTCCGCGCGCGTCAGTGCCGCCAGAAAACCGTCGCCATACCCATTGCTATAAAAAATTTTGAAAAAATAGCGTATATAGATCAGCAATTCTGTGCAGTAGGACCAGCTTCTTTTTACGATCAGACGCTTCATGAAACGTTTTACCATGGGGCGGTAGTACCCGGCGATTTCTGTGAAGTTCATGCTTGATTTGGTCCGTCTCGCTGCCGCAGAAATTTTAATCCCCGTCAGTCTGGATGCATGCCATACATCCTTTTCCGTTTCCTCTCTGTCATCATAATAATCCTCAAAAAACCTGACCGCATCCCGTATCAGTATTCCATAAAGACGGCTCCGTTCTTTTCCCTTTTGTGTATCCGTGGAAGCTTCAACTTTCAGGCCTGCAAAACTATCAGGCAGCTCATTTCCTTCCCTTTTCTGGCCGATTTCGCGTACAGTGTCACGGTAATGGCGTAAAACATTGCCTGCCGTGAGCAGTTTATTCCGCATGGAATACAGCAGGAAATATTTCATCTCTGTCTTCAGATTCCTTTCCGGAAAAGTACTGAAATCCACCAGGTTCCCTTCCGTTTCCTTTCCGGTGTTTATTCCTGCCTGCCGGAATGCCTCTGCTTCCAGACTCCATTGATCATTGTCAATCCAATATCTCCCATCTGCCTCCAGATATTCCACCATCTGGTTGTATTTGTTATCAAATCCTTCATTCAGGATCCGGGCTGCTTCTCCCATTACTGGTCAGCCTCCCTTCCGGTGGAAGACATTTTCAGGCTTTCTGAAGCCTTGTGGAATGCTTCCGCAACCTCCTCGTCTGAAGGATGAACATAGGTATCAAGTGTTGTATAAATATTTTTGTGTCCTGCCCGTTCCTTAAGCATCTCAGGATCCCAGCCTGCCGAATACAGCAGGCTGAGTGATGTATGCCTGAACATATGCGGTGTTACATAAATCTCTGTCTTCTTCCTGAGTGTACGGAAAAGATTGTCTACATCCACATAGTCCATCGCTTCCCCTGCGTGGTCACCCCGCAGCTTCAGAAACACATGGTTCGTCTGAATTTCTGCCGTGTGGTATTCACACACATAACCGGAAAACAAATCCATCAATTCCTGCGTACAATCGAGCTTTCTGGGGCTGGATACTGTCTTGATTTCCGCCAGGTTTTCCAATTCTCCCCTGTCGTGAAGGGTGATCGTAAGCCCGCCCATATCGAAATCTTCCAGCCAGAGCGACAATGCTTCTCCTATCCTTATTCCCGTTTCGAACAGCAAATACAGAAGGAAATAATCTCTCAGGTTTGTGCAGGCATCCAGAAGTACCACTGCATCCTTTTTGCTGATTGTCCGGATCTTCATCCTCGGTACAGGAAGCTTGAGGATATGGCTTTTAACCATACGGTTTTCTGCTATACCATGCAGGAAGCTCCGATAGTTCTTCCCCGGATCGCGGACAAACTTCACCAGCATTTCTGACAGCCGGTTTTCCATCCCCTCATGTCTCAGCAGATAATCATAGAACGAAACCACAGTGTCGATTACTGCATTGATCGTCTGGGGCTGATGGTCAGGCTCAAACCGGATCTGTACTACTTTCTTCAGGATGTCAGGGTTCTTAAGCCATGCAAGAAATCCCGCAAGGTCATCAATAGTGGCATCCTCATACGCTTTCCCCGATTCCTTCAGGTACGTAAAGTAATGTTTCAGATGAAAACACTGCAGCCTCAGCGTATTCCTTGCATACCCGCTGTTGTCTTTAAACCGGAGGTATTTCACCACCGGCTGGATGGGGTTCCCCTCATCATCATTAAGATAGTACCGGATCTTCCCTTCGAGAGTTTTAACTGTAACTACTTTCATTGCTCATGTTCCTTTCTTTGATATTTAAAACATGAGCAAATATATCACCATTTCTCCAACGTCGACTACTACGACTACTACAAGGACTGACCACGAGTTTTGACCGTAGTCCACGTTAAAAATCCTTACGTCGACTACGTCGACTACTATAAATTCAGACCACGAGTTTTCCTTGGATTTCTATATTCCAGATTAAGTATAGTACTGATTTCCAGCAATTACAAATGAAATTTTTAAAAAACATAAATCAAGAGAATTTCAAATTTCTCCCGTCTTCAGTCGTAGTACTAGGAAAATTCCGACGTTTCTTGATTAGGACATTCTAACCTTTCCCGCATTAATGC
>JAJPWX010000052.1 GCA_021205755.1 Lachnospiraceae bacterium
ATTCGGTTTTCAAGGAACTAAGTAACTATTAACTATAAACATATTATACGAGGGGAAAACAGTTATGAAGTATGCAGACGGAAAAGTATCGGATGTACAGATTGCTTATATTGGCGGCGGCTCACGGGGCTGGGCGTGGACGTTTATGACGGATCTCGCGCTGGAAGCGTCCATGAGCGGGACGATTCGCCTGTATGATATTGATGAGGCGGCCGCCAAGGCCAACGAGGTGATTGGAAACCGCGTGAGTGAGCGGGAAGAAGCCGTTGGAAAATGGAAGTATACGACCTGTAAAAGCCTGGAGGAGTCTCTGAAGGGCGCGGATTTTGTAGTGATTTCCATTCTGCCGGGTACGTTTGACGAGATGGAAGTTGATGTGCATATGCCGGAGCGTCTCGGCGTATGGCAGTCGGTAGGCGATACGGCCGGAGCCGGCGGTATGATGCGTGCGCTGCGCACGATTCCGATGTTTGTACCAATCGCCGAAGCCATTCGGGATTACGCGCCGGATGCCTGGGTGATCAACTACACGAACCCGATGAGCCTCTGTGTGAAGGTGCTGTATCAGGTATTTCCGCAGATCAAGGCATTTGGGTGCTGCCATGAGGTATTTGGTACGCAGAAGGTGCTGGCGGGTATCACAGAAGAAACCTTTGGCCTTAAGGGCATCACCAGGCAGGACATCCATGTCAATGTGCTGGGTATTAACCATTTTACCTGGTTTGATTACGCTTCCTACAAGGGAATCGACTTGTTCCCGGTTTACCGGAAGTACATAGAGGAACATTTTGAGGAGGGGTATTGGGAGAATGACCAGAACTGGGCAAATTCCTCCTTTGCCTGCCGCCATCGGGTCAAGTTTGACCTGTTCAATCGCTATGGACTGATCGCTGCGGCGGGAGACCGCCATCTGGCGGAGTTTATGCCGGGAGATGAGTATCTGAAAGATCCACAGACTGTGGAGAACTGGGGCTACGGCCTGACCACGGTGGCCTGGAGAAAGAAAGATCTGCAGGATCGCCTGGCGAAGAGCCACCGGCTGCTGACCGGAGAGGAAGAGGTGCTGCTAGAGCCGACCGGCGAGGAGGGAATCCAGCTGATCCGGGCACTCTGCGGTTTGACGCGGATCGTCAGTAACGTTAACATTCCGAATACAAATCGGCAGATCCCGAATCTTCCTGCCGGGGCTGTAGTGGAAACAAATGCGGTATTTGAAAGAGACGCGATCCGTCTGCTGATCGCGGGCGAGGTTCCGGAAGACGTGCGTGCGCTTCTGATGCCACATATCGAGAATCATGAGTATATTCTGGAAGCGGCGCTCACCTGTAATAAAAAGCTTGTAGTGAAAGCATTTATGAATGACCCGGGAATCCGGGGGAAAAAGTGCCGGGAGGCGGATGTGCGCAGCCTGGTGGATGACATGATCCGGGGAACCAGCCGGTACCTGCCGGAGGGGTGGAAATAATTAAAGTGAATGGATAGCTGTAGACTCTAAGTGAACACAGTAACCGGATGTTTACTTAGAGCCGAAAAAATTTGCGTGTATTATAGCCAAACCCCATATTTTGTGCTACACTACGTGGGAAGATTTTCTGAACCGTTTGTTTGGCGTCACCTTGCGGCCTGAGGGGCAAAAATAAGGATGATATTATCAGCTGCGGACAGGAACAGAAAACAGAGGATGGAGGATGACAATTATGAATTTACCGGGGCTTCAGGCATTGGAGCAGATTTACGGCGAGACGGAGCGCCCTCTGGCGCGTTTTCAGTCGCTGGCGGAGAATTATCAGAAGAATTTCGGCTCTGAGGAGATGGAGTTTTTTACAGCTCCCGGCCGGACGGAGATTGTTGGCAATCACACGGATCACAATGGCGGAAAGATTCTGGCGGGCAGCATCAGCCTGGATACGATCGGTGCGGCCGCTCCGAATGGGACGGATGTGATCACGATTGTGAGCGAGGGGTACCGCGATAAGATCATCGTGGATTTGACGAAGCTGGATCGGGTGCCGAAGAATAAGGGTTCTTTTTCCCTGGTAGCGGGCATGGCGATGGCAGCCCGCGAGATGGGCTTTGCGGTGGCCGGGTTTAACGCCTATGTGTCGACCGAAGTGATCGCGGCGGCGGGCGTGAGCTCTTCGGCGTCGTTTGAGATGCTGGTCTGCACGATCATGAATTACTTCTTCAATGACGGAAGGATGCGTTATATTGATTACGCGCGCATTGGTCAGTACGCGGAGAATCATTTCTGGGATAAGGCTTCCGGCCTGATGGATCAGATGGCCTGTGCGGTGGGCGGTACGATTTTGCTGGATTTCTCGAAGATTGCGACGGCGTCGCCGGAAGAGGTTGCTGCGCTGGACGATGCGGAGATTTGCAAGCAGGTAGATTTTTCTTTCTCGCAGCTGGGCTATGACCTGGTGATTGTGAATACGGGCAAGGGCCACGCGGATTTAAGCGATGAGTATTCGAGTGTGCCGCTTGAGATGAAGGAAGCGGCGCAGGCGGTCGGCGCGCATCTGCTCTGTGAGACAGACGAGGAGACATTTCTGGGCAGTCTTTCCGCGGTAAGCAATGACCGCGCGGCGCTGCGTGCCCTGCATTTTTTTGAAGAAAATAAACGAGTGGATGCGGCTTATCAGGCGAGTCTGGACCGTGATGAGAAGGCGCTGCTGCGGGCGATTGACGAGTCCGGGCGTTCCTCCTGGGAATGGCTGCAGAACTGCTATTCCATCCGGAACTTTAAGGAGCAGAAAGTCACTTTGACACTTGCCCTGACGAGACTGTTTCTTTCCCGCACCGGCAAGGGCGTCTGCCGCGTACACGGCGGCGGCTTCGCCGGCGTAATCGCGTGTGTGCTGCCGCAGGCGGAGACTGCGGATTATGTGGAATACATCGCGCAGTATGTGGGCAAAGAAAATGTGTACCCGATGAATATCCGTACATTTGGAGCGGGACATATCCTGCGCGAAGCGTAGGATGTCTTCCCAGCGAGGGACATATCAGAAAGGAGTAGAATGCAATGAATATCGAGACATTGAGAAAAGATATGGTAGCTGCCATGAAGGCAAAGGACAAGCCGCGCAAGGAGGCGATTTCGTCACTGGTTTCCGCAGTGAAGAAGGTCGCGATTGACGAGGGCTGCCGTGATGACATTCCGGAGGAGATGGTAGACCGCGCGATCTTAAAGGAGCTGAAGTCGGTGAAAGAGCAGATTGACACCTGCCCGGATTCGCGTGCGGATCTGAAGGCGGAGTATCAGTTCCGCTATGATGTGATTGCTGAGTACGCGCCGAAGCTGTTGTCCGCCGATGAGGTAAAGACGATTTTGCAGGAGAAGTTTGCGGATGTTCTGGCGACGAAGAATAAAGGCCAGATCATGAAGAACGTTATGGGCGAGCTGAAAGGCAAGGCGGATGGAAAGGTTATCAACCAGGTTGTGGCAGAGCTTTGCCAGTAAATAATGGAAAGGCGGATGATACAAATGAAAAAAGATAACGCATGGAATTCATATTCTGAGGAGCAGCTCACGGAGCTGGAGGCTTTGGCGAAGCGCTACCGCGCTTTTTTAAATGTCGGAAAGACGGAGCGGGAATGTGTGACGGAGACGGTGCGCATCGCGCGTGAAAATGGATACCGCAGTCTGGAAGAGGTTCGGGCATCCGGGGAAACGCTGAAGACGGGGGACAAGGTTTACGCCGTCAATATGGAAAAGATGGTTGCGCTGTTTGTGATCGGCGAGCAGCCGATGGAGACGGGCATGCGCATCCTCGGCGCACATATCGATTCCCCGCGCCTCGATGTGAAGCAGGATCCACTGTATGAGGATACGGAGATGGCCTATCTGGATACGCATTATTACGGCGGCATCAAAAAGTATCAGTGGGTGACGATTCCGCTGGCGATTCACGGTGTGGTTGTGAAAAAGGATGGCACAAAGGTGCAGGTGTGCGTTGGAGAAAAGGACGAGGATCCGGTGGTCTTTGTTTCGGATCTGCTGATCCATCTGGCCGGTGAGCAGATGGAGAAGAAGGCACGCCTGGTGATTGAGGGGGAGCAGCTGGATCTACTGGTCGGCAGCCGCCCATATAAAGAAGAAAAAGCAGCACAGAGCGAAACGGAAAAGGACAAAGAGGCGAATGCGGAGCAGGCTGCGGCAAAGGATGCTGTGAAGAAAAATATTCTCGAAATCCTTAAAGAGGGCTATGACATTGAGGAAGAGGATTTCCTGTCTGCGGAGCTGGAGATTGTACCGGCGGCGAAAGCGAGAGACTGCGGCCTGGACCGCAGCATGGTGATGGCCTACGGTCAGGACGACCGCGTGTGTGCGTATACTTCTCTGGAGGCAATTTTGAGCATTCCCGCGCAGGAGCGCACCTGCTGCTGTCTGCTCGTAGATAAGGAAGAGATTGGCAGTGTCGGCGCGACGGGTATGCAGTCCCGCTTCTTTGAAAATACCGTCGCGGAGCTGATGGATGCGGCTGGACAGTACAGCGAGCTGGCTCTGCGCCGCGCGCTGAGCCGCAGCCGTATGCTCTCATCCGATGTGAGTGCGGCTTACGATCCGCTTTACGCAGGCAGTTTTGAGAAGAAAAACAGTGCTTACTTTGGAAAAGGCCTGGTATTCAACAAATTTACCGGTTCCCGCGGAAAGAGCGGCAGCAACGACGCAAACGCGGAGTATGTCGCGGCAATCCGCGCGATGCTGGAAAAACATCAGGTAGCGTTCCAGACAGCCGAGCTGGGTAAGGTCGACATCGGCGGCGGCGGAACGATCGCTTACATAACCGCTCTTTACGGTATGGAAGTTATTGACAGCGGCGTAGCAGTTCTGAATATGCATGCTCCGATGGAGGTCACCAGTAAGGCGGATATTTATGAAGCATTTAAAGGATACCGCGCGTTCTTGCAGGAGGCGTAATAAAAAAGCCGGGGCATCTCGCTCCGGCTGACTTTTTAAAAGGGAGGGCCGGGATCATTGCGATCCCGGCGAGTATGAAAAAGAAAGATTTTTAGCACTTCTTGTCTGGTGCTGAAAACAGGATACTGTTTTCTTGTGATAGAAAAGTGAACGGTATTTGAAAAAAATGTGAAAATAGGATTTGTAGATGAAAAGACCCACAGATAGCATGCGCCATCTGTGGGTGTTCTGTAAAGCGGAGAGTGTGGGATTCGAACCCACGCGCCCAAAAAGGACGACCGCATTTCGAGTGCGGCTCGTTATGACCACTTCGATAACTCTCCAGACAGATTCTTATTATAAAGCAGAGAATGAATTTCGTCAATCATTTCTGAAAAAAAGTTCGGAGGACATTTTTAATGTATGGAAAATCCCTCTCCGATCAGACGGCTCATCAGGTCGTCCAGGGAGCTGGTTTCTTCTGTGCTATTTTTCGGGTCTTTACTTTCAGAATTATCATCTGAATTTTCTTTTTCCGGATGAATGCCGTCCGAATCGTTTTCTGTTTCAGCTGCTGTTTCATCATCCGATTCTCTATCCAATTCGTCATTTGTTTCGTCTCCTTTATCATCTGTATTATCTTTATCATCCGTATTATCTGCTTCCGTGTATGTCTCTGTTTCGCCTTCCGTTTCGGTTTCTGGCAGCAGCTCATCCAGAAGATCCTGGTAAATGGTGATTTCTTCTGTCTCGCCTTCTGCTTCTGACTCGGTCTCGGCTTCATGCCCGGGGCAGATCTCGTCCGGCTCGGTTCCCACGGAAAAATATTCTGTGTAGACGGAGGAACAGCTGTCTGCGGCGGGTAAATGCGTTTCTTCACAGAGGGTTATCTCGACGACACTTTCGGGCTGTGTGAATTCCCCGATGGGAAGCCCAGTGTGGATTCAGTCCATCACGGATGTCCAGAGGACGCGGCTGTAGGAGTGCCAGATGGAGCCATTCGGGAGTGCCTGGTTGTTGTCGTAGCCGCCCCAGACACAGCAGGCATAGTAAGGTGTGTAGCCGACAAACCAGATGTCCTTGTAGCTGGAAGTGGTGCCGGTTTTTCCCGCGACGGGCTGTCCGGCGGCGGAGACGGTGCCGTAGGCGGTTCCGCTTTCGGAGGAGATGACGTCCTCCATGGCGCTTGTGAGCAGAAAGGCGGTGCTATCCTGCAGGACGCGGGTGAAGCTGTCAAATTCGGAAGATGAGGCATCTGCGTCTGTCTGCTGGCTGGAGATTGCAGTAGCTGTAGCAGAGCGCCCGGCGGCGTCCAGCAGCACGTTTCCATCGCGATCGAGTATTTTGGTAAAGAAAAGAGGCTCAGCGTACATTCCTCCGTTTGCGATGGCGGCGTAGGCGGCGCAGAGCTCAAGATTCGTCACTCCGTTGGTGATTCCGCCGAGTGCGAGCGGCTGAATGACGTCGGAGGTTCCGTCCGGCGAATCCCAGTCGTCGACGAGAGTGGATATGCCGAGCCGTTCGGCATAGGTAAAGCCCAGACGCGGAGTGATTTCGGTGATGCAGCGGACGGCGACGACGTTGATGGAGCGTGTGATGGCCTCGCGGATGGTGACGGTGCCGGAATAGTCGGTGATGTCCCAGTTGCTGACTGATGTGCCGTCCTCGTATTTGTAAGGTTCGTTTTCATAGAGGGTGGCAAGCGTCTGTCCCGCAGAATCCAGTGCAGGGGCGTAGGCCGTCAAAATTTTGAAAGTGGAGCCGGGTTGCCGGGTCGTATCAGTTGCGCGGTTCAGCGTCAGGCTGGCCGTTTTTTCGCCGCGACCGCCGACAACCGCGCGGACGAAGCCAGTCTCCTGCTCGATCAGGACGAGAGAAGCCTGCGGCTGCGGGGAAAGGGTGAGGCGCTCGGAAAGTACGGAGCGGGAGGTCAAAATGTTCTCCCGGAACGCGTCCGCATAGCTCTGCGCTTCTTCCTGCGTGTCGCAGAGCAGGTCAAAAGAGGAGCCATAATTTTCCCGCACCCATGCGCGCAGAGCCTCTGAGCCGTATGTGGTGGTGGAGCCGTCAGCTTCCTGTATGACAAGCGAGTAGTCGACGCCGTATTGTGTACCTTCGGGGAAGTTGGAAAGATTTTGAAACTCCTCATCACAGATTTCCTGAAGCGCGGCGTCTTGTGCGGAATAAATGCGCAGACCGCCGCTGTATACGGCTTTCGCCGCCTGCTCGTAGGAGTAGTTCAGTTCAGATATCAGCATTTCTACGACCTGGTCGATCAGTGCGTCCTCGTAATAGGAATAAGCCGAGTCGGCTTCGTAGGATTCGTTATAGGCGCTGATGCGCAGATAAACATCATCCTCGAGCGCGTCCATCCGCTCTTCGTGGGAAATGTAGCCCTGCTCTTCCATGTAGCGCAGAATCAGGCGCTGCCTGGTCTGATTCGCCTCTGGGTACTCGATCGGATTGTAAGCGGTAGGATTCTGTGGAATTGCCGCGAGAACGGCTGATTCAGAGAGTGTCAGGTCGGAGACCTCCTTGCCGAAATACCGCTGCGCCGCCGCTTCTACGCCGTAACAGCCAGAGCCGAAATTGATGGTATTCAGGTAATCCTCGAGTATTTCTTCTTTCGAAAGCTGTTTTTCCAGCTGAAGAGCCAGATACTGCTCCTGTACCTTTCGGGCGAAGCGGTCGGCAAAGGAATTCTCCTGCGTCCAGTCTGTGAAAACGCTGTTCTTGATTAGCTGCTGCGTGATGGTGCTGGCACCCTCTGAAAAGGAGCCGCTGGTAATACCCCTCCAGAAAGCGCGCGCGATGCCGCGCAGGTCAATGCCGTTATGTTCATAAAAGCGCGAATCCTCAATGGCGACAATTGCATTTTGAAGTGTGTCCGGAATTTCCTCCAGTGACACAATATCCCGGTTGGATTCCGAAAGAGAAAGACGGCGCAAATAGTTGCCGTCCTCATTGCAGATCCAGGTGGCCGACCCGGACGGGGAGACATCGATGGAATCGATGGAAGGGGCAATCGCGATCAGACGCCAGACGATGACAAGCATCGTGAGAAAAAATACAGCTATGCCAGCTGCGATCCCGATGCCGATTTTTTTCCAGGGGATACGTTTCAGCGTTTGCCGGAAATCCTGCAGGAAATGGTGAGTCCCGATTCGTTGTCTGTTTTCATTTGCGTCTTTCATAGAGGCTGTTCCTTTCTGTGATGCTTTCTATATCAATGAGGGTGTTCTTTACCTGTTTTGGATGTTTACCGGAGCAAGGAATAGATAGAAATCCTTTCTGCCTGCATACCATTTAAGTAGTATTTTCCGAAACTGGCAGTATTATACTGTGAATATGGTGGCCGCGTTGGTTTATGTGGTTGCCGGGACGGCAATTTTGTAGTAAGATGCTGGTAACTGTGAAGCTATGAATCGTTATGATAATAGGCAGAGAGAAAGAAGAGGTTTTCGGTTTTATGAAGATCGTATACAGAGGCGGCGAAGCCGAGATTGTAGAAAAAAAATCCCGTTTTATTGCCACAGTGCACCCGGTGGACAATGAAGAGGATGCGTTGGTTTTCATTGCCGCCATGAAGAAGAAATATTGGGACGCGAGGCACAATTGTTTCGCTTATGTGATCGGAGAGCGTCAGGAGCTGCAGCGGTGCAGCGATGACGGCGAGCCGCAGGGGACAGCGGGACGGCCGATGCTGGAGGTATTGCTGGGAGAGGATGTTCATAATATGGCAGTGGTAGTGACGCGGTATTTCGGCGGCGTTCTTTTGGGGACGGGCGGTCTGGTGCGCGCTTATTCGAAATCTGTGCAGGAAGGGCTTAGAAACAGTACCATTATCGAAAAGCAGGAAGGCGTTCGCCTGGCAATCCGGACCGATTACAGCGGCATTGGCAGGATTCAGTATCTGCTGGGTTCGCGGGGGCTGCCTATACTGGATTCAGAGTATACGGATGCGGTGCTTTTGCGCACAGTCGTTCCGAAGGAGCAGGCGTCTGCGCTGCAGGAAGCGGTGACAGAGGCGACCGCCGGCAGGGCGGAATTTCCGGAGGAAGCGGCGGTCTGCTACGCGATGGTTGACGGAGAAGTGGTTTTGTTTTAAAATGATAAAACAGTTCCAGAACAGCATCAAAATGAAAAGGCGGTCTGCGGCTTGCTGTTCTGAATAATGATAAAACAGTTTAGAACAGCATCAAAATGAAAAGACAGACTGAAAAAAACGAGGTTTACGTTTATGGAAACGAATCATATGGCCTGCAGGGCGTCCATCGGTGTTTTTGACTCCGGTGTCGGCGGCCTGACGGTGGCGCGGGAGATTATGAGGAATCTTCCGAAGGAGCATATCGTTTATTTTGGAGATACGGCGCGCGTACCATATGGCAGCAAGTCGAAGGTTACAATCGTTCGCTATGCGCGGCAGATCATTCATTTTCTGCGGACACAGGACGTTAAGGCGATTGTGATTGCCTGCAATACTGCGAGTGCGCTGGCGCTGGATGAGGTAGAGAAGGATCTGGACATTCCGATTATCGGTGTGATCCGCCCAGGCGCGCGGGTGGCGGTAGGCGCGACCCGGAATCGCCGGATTGGCGTGATCGGGACAGAGAGTACGATCAACAGCCATATGTATCAGAAGCTGATCTATGAGGAAGACCCGACCATTACGGTTTATGAAAAAGCCTGCCCGCTGTTCTGCCCGCTGGTAGAGGAGGGGTGGCTGAAGGATCCAGTTACGAAAGAAGTGGCGCGGCGGTATCTGGATGAGCTGCTTGAGAATGATATAGACAGTCTGATTTTAGGCTGCACCCATTACCCGCTGCTGCGTTCGCTGATTCGGGAAATTGTGGGTGAGAAGATTACGTTGGTGAATCCGGCTTATGAGACGGCAAAGGAACTGGGAGAGCTTCTGAAGCGGGAGGGGCTTGAGAATCCCGATGAGCCTGCGGATCCGCCTGCGACGGAGCCGTATCGGTTCTTTGTCAGCGATATGGCGGAGAAGTTCGGGCATTTTGCCAATTCGATTTTGCCGTATGATATAGAGACGATACAGAAGATTAATATAGAGGAGTACTGAAGAGAACGTTATGACAAAAGATGTCTGGATTAGTGTAAAAGGGCTGCATCATGTGAAAGATTCTGGCAATGGATCGGCAGAGGGTGCGCCGGAGGATGAGGTGGAGGTTTTTTCTCCCGGACAGTATTATTTTCGCAATGGCAAGCATTATGTGGAATACGAGGAGATGGATGAGGAGAGCGGCGAGGTGATGAAAAACCGGATTACGCTGCGCGGCCGTCATCTGGAAGTGCTTCGCCGGGGTTCCATATACACAAAAATGATTTTTGAGGAAAATACAAAGAATGTGAGCTGGTATAATACGCCGGTCGGGAATCTGCTTGCGGGTTTTGACGTGGGTGTGATGCAGGTATCGGAGAGCGAGGATCTGATTGAGATTACGGTAGATTACGCGCTGGAGCTCAACTACGAGCATGTTTCTGATAGCCGTATTCAGATTTGTATTATGACGAAGGATCATCTCCCGCCGTTGTCTTCGCTTCATACGCCGCCGCAGACGATGACCGGGAGATCTGCCGCGGAATGTGTATAGAATTGTCACGGGATTTGGTGGCAACCGCTTTGAAGCCAGGGAATGATTTCCCAGGGAAAATTAGGAATCCGTTTATACAGGATGTATATGAAAGTCCCACCGAAGTCATTTTCGGTGGGACAGAGTTTTTCAGGCTTTGTTTGATTTTTTGGAGGACTTCTGTGCCTTTTGTGCTTTCATTGCTTTCTCTTCTTCGTTCAGCTCTTTCTGCTTTCTGGAAACAAAAGAAGAAAGACGCGCGCGCCATCCGGGTTTTTTGTCCGGCTTCTTCTCCAGTGTACCGCCGCGGACACTTTTGACTTCCATGATGTAGATACCGCTGACCACAGCCTTGACTTCCTTTTTGACAGGGATCACGTCGAATACCTTGGCGTCAGCCACCAGGGTCATGATGCGGGGGCCAACCTTTGCTTTCACGATCGGCAGTTTGGAGCGGCGCATCATCTTCGGCGTCTGGTCGATCACCATCTGCGGGAGTCCGGATTGCTTTACAGGCAACATTTTCTTATCTATAATCAGCATGGAAACGGTCTGCTTGGCGGCTTCCATCTGCTCTTCCTGAGCGATCTGCTTTTTCTGCATCCGCCGTCCGACGAAATAAAGCACTACCAGCGCGACTACAAGGATAATCAGGATGATCAGTAATACTTTTAGAAAGGTTGACATAAGTACCTCCGTCTTTTGAATTTCGTAGGCAGAAAACGGGATTCGCCTGTCTCCTGCAACGGGCTTGCTTTTTGCAATTTCACTGTGGATTATTCTACCATTCTTTAGAGAAAAGGGCAAGTGTAATTTTGGCTGGAAGCAAAGCGGCATGCAAAACATAGATTGGTAAGCGATATTTTTTCTTAATTTTCATTTACTGGCTGAAAAAAAAACAGAGATATGTTATACTGGGCAAAAGCGTTTGCCGCCAGGAATCAGCTGTGTGAATCTGATTGACGGCAGGCCGGCTGTTTTGAAAATCCAAAAAAAGGAAGGAATTACATTAATGAAAAGAAAAAGCTTTTTTATGGCGCTCTCCTGTGTGTGTGTGATGGCAGTCAGTGCTGCTCCGGCGGCTGTGATGGCAGATGAGACGGAAAATGTGGAGACGGAAGCGGCCACGGAGAATGCAACGGACGCGGATGTGATCGTGGAAGATGATACCGAGGAAGAGGCGGAAACGGAGACAGAGGCGGTGCGTCCGACCTACACTGCGCTGGATTACGTGGTGCTTGGCGAATATAAGGGGCTGACGATTCAGGTGGAGGCATCGGAGGTGACCGATGAAGATGTCCTGGCGGAGGCGGAAGACCTGATCAGCTATTCGGATGCGGTAGAATGGCTGACGGAAGGCACGGTGCAGGACGGCGATACCGTAGATATCACCTATGTGGGCACGATGGATGGAGAGGAATTTGACGGAGGATCCGGGGATTATGAGTTGGAGATCGGTTCCGGTACTTTTATCGATGGTTTTGAGGAAGGTCTGATCGGAGTGGAAGTGGGAGAGACGGTAGATCTGAACCTGACCTTCCCAGAGGATTACTATTATGACGAGCTGGCCGGTGCGGATGTCGTGTTTACGGTTACAGTGAATTCGATTATGAGTGTGCCGGAGCTGTCAGATGAGGTGGTGGAGACGGCGACGGACGGCGAGTATACGGATGTGGATTCCTACCTGGAATATATCCGCAGCTATCTGGAGGAGGACGTGGACGACGCATGGCTCTATAACGTGCAGGAGGCGCTTTACACGGCACTGGCTGCCGGCTCAGAAATTACGGAATATCCGCAGGATCTGGTTGATTACTGTGTAGACGACGCGGTTGCGTATTATGAGCTGATCGCGAGCTATTATTCGATGGAATATGCGGATTTTATTGAAGCGTATTTTGGCTCAGAAGAGGAATTTATGGCGCTTCTGGAGGACGCGGTGAAAGAAAGCCTGCAGCAGGAGCTGCTCCTGGTCGCAGTCGCTGAGACGGAAGGCATGGAGATATCAGACGAAGAGTATCAGGAAGGCTTGGAGGAGTACGCGGAGTACTATGGATGTGAGACTCCGGAGGAGATGGAAGAGTATTACAGCAAAGAAGAACTGACGCGGTATTTTCTCATGGATAAGGTCTACGAATTTCTGCAGGAAAATGCAGTGATTGAAGAGATCTCAGAGGGAGAGACAGAAACAGAGACAGAGGCGTAAACGAATCACTAAGGTCTCAACATCCCGGTTTGACATAAGATGCGGGGGTGGGCGGCGATTGTGATTATAATTGTCCTGCTGGCTGCATATACTGCAGTAAAATAGGTAACAGTTTCGAACTGTTACTGAAAGTAAAGCAGGGCAGTGCTATGTTTCGAAATGGGAATGATGTAGTATTTTGGAAAAAGGCGGCGGTGGCAGTTTTGTTTATCGCCGCTTTTTTTACAGGAAGACTGGCTGCGTATCTGACTGCGAGTGAACCGTCGAATACAGGGCAGAGTTCGGAAACAGCAGGGGAACCAACCAGTGATGGGGGCACCTCTGATCTGGCTGGGGAGGAGGCCGATGCGACATTCGCCGAGGATTCTGATCTGGATAGCACGGCTGTGTCGGCGGAGACGACAGAAAACTGGGGTCTGAGCTTTCAGGAGGAAGGGAAGACGCCGGTAGCAAATGCTACGGCAGAGGAATTGGCGCAGTATGACGCGTATTTTGTCGGTGATACGGAAGAGAACGTGATTTATCTGACCTTTGACTGCGGGTATGAGAATGGGAATACTCCCGCGATATTGGAGGCACTGAAAAACCATGGCGTCTCTGCGACATTTTTTGTTGTGGGAAATTTTGTGGAGGATAATCCGGGACTGGTGAATCAGATGCTCGCGGAAGGGCATACGGTGGGGAATCACACGGCGCATCATCCGGATATGTCCGCGATTTCGGATATAGAATCGTTCCAGGCGGAGATGGAGGAGCTGGAAACGCTGTTTTATGAGGCGACCGGGCAGGAAATTTCGAAATATTATCGGCCGCCGCAGGGCAAGTACAGCCAGAGCAATCTTTCGATGGCACAGGAGCTGGGGTACCAGACCTTTTTCTGGAGCCTGGCTTATGTTGACTGGTACCAGGATGACCAGCCGACCGAGGAAGAAGCATTCGAAAAGCTGCTTGGCCGGATTCATCCCGGCGCGGTTGTACTGCTGCACAATACATCCTCGACGAACGCGGCGATTCTCGATGAACTGCTGACGCGGTGGGAGGAGATGGGCTATCGGTTTGGGACGCTGGAGGAGCTGACGCAGGCGAGCGAGAGTGTCTGACGTGGTCGGACATATATATGGAGGAAGTTGGCTTGGGAAAATACTTACTGGATAAATTAACAGAATATACAGAGTCGGACGCCTATCCATTGCATATGCCAGGACATAAGCGGCAAATGCGTTCGTTCGGAGATGCGTTTGCGATTGATATTACAGAGATTGATGGTTTTGATAATCTGCATCACGCGGAGGGGATTCTTCTGGAAGCGCAGAAGCGGGCGGCGCGCCTGTACGGGGCGGATGAGACATATTACCTGGTAAATGGAAGTACCTGCGGAATTCTTGCGGCGGTTTCTGCTTCTGTTCGGCGCGGAGGCCGCATTCTGATGGCGCGAAACAGTCATAAGGCCGCCTATAACGCCGCGCTTTTGAACGGGCTTCGCGTGACCTGGCTTTACCCGGAGACGGATTTGCGGCGCGGCATCTGCGGAAGCATTCGGCCGGAGCAGGTGCGAGCCGCGCTGGAAGCGGGGATGTGCGGGCAGGAAACCGATTTCTCAGGAAAATTCTATTGCGACAATCAGAAACGAGCGGATTCCAACGCAGTCAGAGGAGGAACGAGCGGCAGAATTGCGGCGGTTCTCATTACATCCCCAACGTATGACGGTGTTGTATCGGACATCCGCGCCATCGCGGAGGAGGTACATCGGGCGGGCGCAATTCTGATTGTGGATGAGGCGCACGGCGCGCATTTTGCGATGCATTCGTATTTTCCGGAATCTGCACTCTCTTGCGGAGCGGACGTGGTAATTAACAGCCTGCATAAAACGATGCCTTCTCTGACGCAGACCGCGCTTCTCCATGTAAAAGGAGCGCGCGTGGATCGGGAACGGCTGCGGAAATATCTCGGCATTTTTCAGAGCAGCAGCCCCAGTTATGTCCTAATGGCCGGGATGGATGAATGTGTCCGCCTGATGGAGACACAAAAAGAAGAATTGTTTGATCGCTTTGTGCATCGGCTGCAGGCATTGCGCGAGCGTCTTGGGAAGATGAAGCACCTGCGCCTTGTGACAGGGGAAGAAGCGGAGCTGTATACATTTGCCTTTGACCGTTCAAAAGTATTGATTTCGACAGAGAAGTGCGGGAGCCTGACCGGACCGGGGCTTGCAAAAATTCTGCGCGAGCGGTATCATCTGGAAGTGGAGATGGCTGCGGAGCGGTATATTACGGCGATTCTGACGGTCGCGGATACGCAGGAAGGGTTTGACCGCCTGGAATGTGCGCTTCTGGAGACGGATGCGGGGCTTGAGCGTGAGATTGCTGATATTGCGACAAATAGAATGACTGCGGGAAAAAAACGGACAGGCAGCACTGCGCCGGAAGAATCAGGTACAGGCGAAAAGCTTATATGCCAAAAATCTATAGATGTATCGGATGAGGGCGATGCATGGATCATGCTGCGGACAGAGGAACGCTTCACGATGGCGGAAGCGGACGAGCTTCCCCATGAAACCATTCGGTTAAAGGACAGCCCAGGGCGGATTGCAGCGGAATTTGTTTATCTTTATCCGCCTGGGATACCGATTCTGGTGCCAGGAGAGCGTATCCCCGAAGAATTGCCGGGGCTGCTTCTGCGTTACCGGAAAGGCGGATTGAATGTGCAGGGACTGGCGGATTACAGCGGAAAGACGATTCAGTGCGTGGCGCAAGGATTACAGCAGGACGATGGAGATTGAAAGGAAATGGGAAAAATATTTTATATTATGGGAAAAAGCGCGAGCGGAAAGGATACGATATATGCGGAACTTCTTTCCCGGACGGAGCTGAATCTTCGTCCGATTATTTTGTACACAACCCGTCCGATCCGAGCGAAAGAAACCGATGGTGTGGAGTACCATTTTGTAACTGCAGATGTTCTGCGGCAGATGCAGGAAGAGGGGAAGGTAATCGAACTCAGAACTTACGACACGGTACAGGGACCGTGGCATTATTTTACGGCAGACAGCGATGCAGTGGATATGGAACATTTCAATTATCTCGCGTTGGGGACACTGGTGTCTTATGAAAAGATTCGGGACTACTATGGAGCCGATCGGGTTGTGCCGTTGTATATTGAGGTAGAAGATGGGCGGCGGCTGGAACGCGCTATGAAGCGGGAAAAAAAGCAGGCAGTGCCGGATTATTCCGAGATGTGCCGGAGGTTTCTGGCAGATCAGGAGGACTTTTCGGAAGAAAACATCACGCATGCTGGAATTGAGAGACGATTTTCAAATAACGATGACAGAGAAATCTGTATGGACGAGCTGGCGGAGTACATACGGGAGAAACTGTAAAACAGATAGGGGAGGACACTCCCCTATTCAAGTGTGAAAGAAGTCGACCGTAATTATCTGCGTCTTCTTGACCTATGTTTTTTTCGGCCAAGTAATCGTTGAAGCTTGGCATCTTTTTCATCTCTTTCTGCGATTATTAAGCGGATAAACTCGTCTTTTTCGGCTAAAGCAGAGTCTTTTTCGGCTAAAGCAGAGTCCTTTTCGGCTAAAGCAGAGTCTTTTTCAGCTAAGGCAATGTTTTTTTCAAGAACAATTTCCGCTTTTTCTCGTTCCAAACGAGCAATCGTTTCTCGTTCCCATTCCAATACAGGTGCAGTCATATCTAAAACCTCCCTTAAAAGCTTGCTGTCACGATGGAATACACGTATCATGGCTTTTCTGAAAAGCGCCAGGATATCTTTTTGGTTACTTTCGCTGAGAACATTTTTCTTTACTGCATCATCTAAGATAAGTATAATGTCCTGATAGAAGTTTGTCAATTCCATTTTTGCATTATGAAATTCATCGTCTGTCCGTGGTGGTCTGTCGCTTTTTTTGTCGATCGAATTTGGCCGAACCAGATGACTGAAACGAATTGGCATATATGGGATTAGAATATAAAGCTGTTTTGCATGTATGTCTTGAATTCCATATTGTTGGACCTTTACTGCCGCAACGGTGTACAGGGTAGTTGTTTCAGGATTTTTCGTGTTGTTTTTCTTACAAAATGAAGTATTTTTTTGTTGCATAGGATGGTTTGGCAAATGAACTTTACAGGTTAGATAATCAGGCAGCGTAGTTCCCCCTTCGAGAATAAGGACGGCAGAATTAGGAAAGAATAATTCAGGCGCAATCTTTTTTGCACTAAGATTGCGACGGCTGAGGCTGTGCTGAGAATCGTATTCATACATACGGTATATCATTTCCGGATCAATATTTCGTTGGCATTCAAAATGAAAGGTTTTGGAATGATTGATTTTCATTATAATATCTGCACGGATAGAGGAAAGTTCCTTTGTTTCAACATTTTCTTTGGTATATTCAATGCCTGTCGGTTCAATTGCAACATCAGGAGGATAATCAATTCCATGTATTTCTCGAATCAGATACAGTAGAAGAAAAGGCATTTCTAAGGCTTCTTTTTTTAAAATTTCATCCCAAAGATGGGCTTCGGTATGGATTTTTTCCGGAAGACCGTCGTTAGCTCGGATTTTTTCAATGGAATCTGTGGTTTCATTGAAATTGTTGAAAGTCATATAAGTTCTCCTTTGGTGTGTGTTTCCAGGTTCCTTTGATTTTTTGGACAGAGTTTGAAAAAACGAACGAGAAAAAGTGATTATGTAATATGCGGATAGAATAAAAAGATAATAACACATCAATTTATATATGTCAATATATTAGAGAAGAGAAAACAGAATATGTTGCGGATTGGCGGGGATTATCAGGAATAAGGTTGAAAATATGGCGTGTAATGCAATAAAAAATTACACAGTACCGAATGAAAAATCTTCCTGAAGTTGGAAAAATATTTCGAAAACAGGTGGAAATATCTACCACTTTTTTGTATAATCAGACATATAATCTTGTAATCAGGGAGGGAGGTCATGGAGAGATATGAAAAATAAATTTCGCGTTTTATTACCTCTGCTGTTTCTGACATTCTTAGTCTGGAACTGGAGTTCCGGGTCTCTGACTGCGTTGGCGAGCACCGAGGCTGAGGCTGACTCTGCTGCGGCGGTATCGGAAGACAGTACGACCAAGACGAAGGCCGGCTGGGTTAAAATCGATGGGTATTATTACTGGCAGCGGGCGAATGGAACCATTGTCACGTCGAAAGGGTTCAAAAAGCTGGGCGGAAAGACGTATTATCTGGCGTCTGGCGGCCGCAGGAAGACGGGGCTTCTGACGATCAAAGGGAAAATCTATTATCTGAAGCCATCCCTTGTATATGGGCTGACAACGGTCAAAGGAAATACTTATTATTTTGATGAGACGACCGGAGCGGCTGTGACCAGTGACTGGGTGACGATCAAAAAGAAGACGTATTATTTTGACGCGAATGGCTGTATGGTAAAGGGACAGTGGATCGAATACGAGGGACATTATTACTATATCAAAAAGAACGGTGTTCTGCATTCGGCAGGGAAATGGATGACACTTTCCACCGGGACTTATTATATCAGTAAGAAAGGGTACCGGGTGACTGGCCTGAAGACGATTAGCGGGAAAAAGTATTATTTCCTGTCAGACGGGACGCTGGTTACGGACAAGACAGCTTATGCGATCAATGGAACTTATTACACGATCAGCTCAAATGGCGTAGCGACGGTGGCGGATACCAGCAATGTGAAGGTACAGTGTTCGATTAAGACGCAGGAGTTTATCGCCAAGCATACAAGCTCAGGTCAGACGAATGCGGAGAAGTTCCGGAAGTGCTTTAATTACATTATTGCTTACACGCGATTTACCGGTTATGATCCGCTGACGAGTTCGGAAGCTGCTACAGATACCTGGCCGTATTCCCGGGCGCTGGAGATGCTGAACACGAATCTGACCGGCAATTGCTACGGTATGGCAAGTCTGATTGCTTCCTGCGCAAAGGAGCTGGGATATCAGCCGTATGTGGTTGCAATCACGGCGCAGCATGGATTTGTGATCATTGACGGAAAGTATTATGACAATATGGGGGCGCGCTTTGGCACGGATCAGCCTGCGATTTACCCATATACGGTCAGATGCCAGATCGAGTTCTGACGATCTGGGGAATTATGGGGCAATTATGGGGCACTTATTCAGAACAGCAGGCCACAGATCTGCGCTTTGCTGTTCTGAACTGTTATAAAAAATGGGAAGGAGAAACATTTATAATGAAAAAAATGAAGAAGGTTTTAAAAAAGGCTTTGCTGTTGATTCTCTGTCTGGCGATGGCGCAGACACCGGCTGTCTCAAATGTGATCGGGGGGACATCCATCACGGCACAGGCGGCGACGAAGAATGGTTTGGTGACGAAGAACGGGAAGTATTATTATTATAAGAACGGTGTGAAGCTGAAAAACACCTGGAAGACGGTCACCAAGACTTCTTCGAGCGGAAAGACGACTACGAATAAGTATTATTTCGGCTCTAACGGCGCTGCTGTGATGGCGACGACAACGATGGACTGCACGTATAATATCAAGGTCAAGACTATCAATGGAAAGAAATATGGATTTGATACGAAAGCGCGTCTGGCGAGTGGAATTTACGCTGACGAATTGACCGGAAAGCTTTATTATTTCAATGCAAAGGGCGTTTACAATGCTACGAAAACAAAGAAACTGCGCGCAGCGGCAAAGCAGGGCTCAGACCTGGCTGCGCTGGTGAAGCTTCTGGGTACGCCGAAGAGCCGTAAGGAATCGAACAGCTGTCTGATTCTGGGTTATACGGATATCACGCTTACCTATGCGCATTTTACCGTCTATGGTCTGCAGGCACCGGATGGCACGGAAACGGTATACGCGATCTATACCATCTGACGTAATTGGCGAGGGATGCCCGTCCGGCGAGGATATATCCCTCACGGAGTGAGGGATGCCCGTCCGGCGAGGACCAGTGGAGAACATCTGAGATAAAGGGAGGAGGCCTGAGAGCATGAAAAGGATGAAAAAAACCTTATTTTTATTGTTTTTAGCTATGTTGGTGACATTTTGCGCAGCTCCGGCTGTGACTTACGCGGATTCGAGTACATCTTCATCTTCTTCGACGACGAAAAATGGTCTGGTGGAGAAGAATGGTAAGCTGTATTATTATAAAAATGGAAAGCTGGTTAAGGACAAGCTTGGCATCAAGATCGATGGTAATTATTATAAAATCAGCGCGAAGGGCGTCTGTAAAAAGGTGAGTGAGGCGGCCGGCCGGGCAGGGATTCAGCTGGAGAAAATCGGTCGGGAAAGCACAAAGAGCAAAACGCTGAAAAAGGCGTTTACCTGGTGTTCGACGCAGATCACCTATGCGCCGGTGACGGGGTCGCCGGCTTCGGGTCAGACAAAGCTGGCTTATTATTCCATCTATGGATTTAAAAAGAAGGTGGGCGACTGCAATGTAATGGCCGCAACGTTTTGCCAGATGGCAAAAGTGCTCGGTTATGACGCGAAGTTTGTATCGGGCTATATTATTTCCAGTTATGATTCGGATGGCAATCCGGTTTTAGCGAAGCATGCCTGGGTTACGATTAAGATCAGCGGGACGACCTATGTCTACGATCCGAATTTTGCGTACGTACAGCATACGCTGAATAACAATACGGCGGCGCACAGCGGCTATAAAATGACCTATACCAAGACTGGCACGAAATTGCAGTATACATATTATTCATCTAAGAAGAAATTGCTGAAATAACGGCTCTTGCGAGACGTCAGGCTTGCAGAACGATTGAAAATAAGATGGAAAGAAAATATGCCTGGATAAAAGGCAGGAAGAAGGAGAAAGGATTTAGGATATGAAGACAGGACATGCAAAACAGGCGGGAAGTATTTTACTGGCGGTTCTTCTGGGTGCGTCGGGTGTCATGGGGACAGGCTGCCTGGCCTTTGCGGAAGAGGCGACAGAGGCGGTAAACGAGCAGAGCGAACTGGAAACGGAACTGGACGCTGACGCAGCGGATGCGGAGATTGAAATCACGGAGTTGGAAATTACAATTGGTGAGGAGACGCTGATTGTTTCAAATGTGACGGGAATTGCAGTGGAGCCTGTTTCCGCGGGAGAAGTATCGGAAGACGCGGATGGCGCAGAAGATACCGATTCCGAGAGCGCGGAGAATGCGGATGCTGAAACCGCAGAGGGTGCAGATAGTGAAACCGCAGAAGGCGATACGGCCGTTGCCCTTGCATTTACGACGGAGGACGGTACAGTACATACGTTTGAGATTGCGGATGCGGAGGAGCTGACGGAGCTGACGGATTTGACTCTGACGGAGAAGATCGGATTCTTTTTTCTTTATGGAACGGACGGAAACGGAGACGCAAAATATTATTATGAGACGGCGGATGAGATTACGCTGGAAGAAGTGGTGACGATGTACACGACCGGTCAGGTGACGGTTCGTGAGAGCGCGGACGGCTCTTCGGAGGCTTTAGGTTATGCGGACCGAGGAAGTGAACTGGAGGTCCTTGGCGGTACTTCGACCTGGTTTCTGATCAGCCAGGGCGACCTGACCGGTTACGTGGCGGCACGCTATCTGACGGTAGATGCGGAGGAAGCGCAGGCGGCGGTTGAGGCGGAGGAGAACGCACAGGCGGCCGCAGCAGCAGCAGCGCAGGAGGCAGCAGCGGCAGCGGCGGCACAGGCAGCGGCAGCAGCGGCGGCGGCTGCGTCATCGGCCGCATCAGATAGCAGCTCAAGTTCTCAGACAGAGACCACACAGACCGATAACGCATGCCTGACCGGAGGAGTTTTAAACTAAAAGATTATGTCATTCGTATCGAATACCTTTCTACTATTTGCGGGGGCGAGTGTCATTCTTTACTACCTTGCTCCCGCGCGATTCCGCTGGGTCGTGCTGCTGGTGTTCAGCTATATTTATTATCTGACAGCGGGGGTGCGCCTGGTCGGTTTCCTTTTGTTTTCTACGATCGTTACCTTTGTGGCAGGAAGAGTGATCGGGTATCTGTATGAAAAAGGCCGCGAGCCGAAGCAGGTTCGGTGGATTCTGATCCTGGCTTTGGTTCTGAACTTTTTTATGCTGGGGCTTACAAAGTACACGGGTATGCTGATTGACGCGCTGAACGCACTTTTCCATATGGAATTGCGCGGACTGGATCTGGTGCTGCCGCTGGGGATTTCTTTTTATACGTTCCAGTCTTCCGGCTACCTGCTGGATGTCTATCTGAGGCGGATCACCGCGGAAAAACGTCCGCTGCAGTATGCGCTTTTCGTTTCGTTCTTTCCGCAGATCATGCAGGGACCGATCGGGCGCTACAATCAGCTGGCCGATCAGCTTTTTGAGCCGCATGCCCTGAAGGGGGAGAATCTTATCCGGGGCGCCGAGCGGATGCTGTGGGGCTTTTTTAAGAAAATGGTCATCGCGGACTGGACAGCGGTTTTTGTCGACGCGATTTTTGCCGCTCCGGATCAGTATCAGGGGCTGGCGTTTTTCGGAGCGTTTCTGTATCTGATTCAGCTGTACGCGGATTTCTCCGGCGCGATGGATATTGTGATTGGCCTGGCGCAGATGTACGGGATTACGCTGGAAGAGAACTTCCGCAGGCCGCTGTTTTCGACTTCGGTCGCGGACTTCTGGCGCCGCTGGCACATTACACTTGGCCGCTGGATGAAGGATTATCTGTTCTATCCAATGATGCTTTCCAGCTGGATGACGAAGATTACCAAGTGGGCAAAAACGAAATTCGGGCGCAAGACGGGGCGTATGGTGCCGATTGCCCTGGCGGATGTACTGGTATTCCTGGTTGTCGGTATCTGGCACGGGGCGGGAGGAACCTATATTTTCTTTGGGTTCTACAACGGTCTGATTATTGGTGCGAGTGAGCTGCTGGCCGACCGCTATCGAAAATGGAAGACCGCCTTACATATTTCCGGTACGGAAGCGTGGTATCACGGTTTTATGATCGTGCGCACACTGCTTTTGACCATCAGCCGGATGTATTTCAGCCGCGCGGATTCGATGGCTCAGGCGCTGCAGATGATCAAAAATACTTTCACCAGCTTTCAGCCGTCGCTGCTTCTGACCATACCGGCGGGGCGGGACGGTCTGTCCTTTACACCGTACGCGCTTTTGATTATTGTGTGCGGGTGTATTGTAATGCTGGCGGTGGATATTTTACAGGAGCGGGGAGTAAAAATACGGGAATCACTGTCCAGGCTTCCGCTTCCGGCTACAGCAGCAGTGTATTTTGTACTACTTTTGTCCATTGGCTTATTTGGCTCAACGGACGCAACGAAAGGCTTTATTTATGCACAATTTTGATGGAAAACGGCGGCTGACCTGGTGGAAGGTACTGCTCGTCGCGGCGGTTTTTGCATTGCTTTTATATGGATTGGATCTCGCGCTGTACCCGTGTACCTTTATGCGCAATGACATTCACGCAATCACGACCACGCATTATGATGACATTATCGTGGGAACTTCCCACGGAAAGATGGGAATTGACCCGGATACGATGGAGGAGATCACTGGCAGGAGCGCCCACAACGCCTGCGTGGGCGGGGAATATGGGATAGATGTTTACTATCTTACTAAGCTGGCCATTGAAACGCAGGATCCTGAGCGCATCATCTATGAGGTAGGCCCCGGTTATTTTGCGACGGAAAAAGAAGAGGGGAACAATTACCTGCTCTTTTACCATGAATTTCCGCTGTCACTGACCAAGGTGGAATACTTTTTTGACTGCATTGCGCAGACAAATTTCCGAACCGTACTGTTCCCGTGGTACGAGTATTCCCTTTCCTATGAGCTTCCGCAGGTATCGGAGACATTGACGCGCAAGCTGACGGGTGATTACAGTGTGGACAGCCTGAAAAGCGATTCACAGGAATACCACGAAAGCGGTTTTATTGAGCGCTACGCTGTGGATACCTCCACACTTCCGCTGACCGTGCAGAATCTTTTTTCACTGGATGCGCTCGTAGAGGAGAATATGGAATACCTGGAAAAGACCATTGATCTCTGTGAGGAAAACGGGGTTGAGTTTGTGGCGGTCATTACGCCGATTCCGGCGGCGACGCTGGGTACCTGGTGGGACAATTTTATGGATGCGTATGATTTATTTGCGGAACTCTTTGAGGAAAAGGGAGTTACCTGCCTGAATTTTAACACGGATTATTATTTTGAGGCCTCGCATGAGATCGAGGATTTTACGGACTACGATGGTCATATGAACGGCGACGCGGCCAGAGAATTCTCGAAGGTATTGGCGAAGTATCTGAATGCGCTGGAGGAAGACAGTGAGATATAAGCAGCAGTTCAGAATCGTTGCGGCACTTGTATTATAAAAGGGCTCTTTGAGCGGAAAATAGAGGGAGAAAGGCAGAAGAAAATGGAACAACAGGTTTTAGAACTTTTAAAAGAGGAATATCCGGAGATTGAATTTGAGACGACGAAGCGGCTCTGGGATGACGGGATTCTGGATTCCGTTACGTTAATTGGCATTGTCGGCGCATTGAATATGGAGTTTGGGATTTCGATTCCTTACGTGGAGATCATTGAGGCGAATTTTAACTCTGTGGCCGGTATGGCACGCCTGGTCGAGAAGCTGCAGGCCGCAAAGTAAATGCCATAGATTGCTGCCGGAAGCGGACGGTTTGGCGTAATCATACGCATGGCCTGAGGCGATTGTCATAAGAGAGAGGAGAAAAAAGTGTGGAAATCCATTGAGGAGTATGTCTTTGCGCATGCGGAAAGGACACCGGAGCGCAAGGCAATTATTACAAAGACAAGGGAAGTGACGTACGCGCAGCTGGTTCACGAAGTGAAATGCTGCGTGAGCTATCTCAGAGACAAAGGCGTTGGCCGGGGCAGCGTAGTGGTGGTAAAGACCAGCCAGACGATTGAGCACATTGTCCTTTATCTTGGCATTCATCTTGCGGGAGGCGTGATGGCCTCTCTGGAGCGGACGATTTCAAATGAGGGTCTCGCGAACGCGGCGAGGGCGGTGAATGCGGATGCAATCATCAGTGACGATCCCGCAGTGGCGGAATTATACCCGTCGATTTTTATGGACAGCCGAATCGCGATTCCGGATATCGCTGATGAAGAATTGCCGGAAATTTCTTTCCCGAAGGCGGAAGAGCCGGGGGAGATTTTATTTACGACAGGAACGACGGGAAAATCAAAGGGCGTGGAGATGTCGCACGGCGCGCTTTTTGCGCTGGCGGAAAATCTGATCGATGGGGTTTCCTGCCCAGACGAGTTTGTCCTTTTGATTCCCGGCCCTCTGAACCACGCGAACGCGATCCGCAATCTGACTGCGGCTCTGGTAAAAGGCGGTGCAGGTTATCTTTTAAATGGCATGATGAACCTGCGGGATTTTTACGAAGCGATGGATTATCCCTGTGAGAAGGTCAGCTGCTGCCTGCCGCCGGCTTATATCCGGATTCTTTTCATGCTGTCCGGGGATAAGATCGGGGAGTATGCGGATAAGGTTGATTATATTATGTCTTCCACCGCGCCGATTCCCGAGGCGGACAAGGAAAAGCTGTGCGCGCTTCTGCCGCACTCCAGGCTGTACAACAGTTATGGCTCCTCGGAGTCTGGCATGATCTGCATGTACAATTACAATCAATATCCCGGTATGAAAAACTGCATCGGCCGGGAGACGAAGAATTCGGAGGTCCGGATTGTGGATGAGGAGCGGCATGAGATTGCATCCTCCACGGAGAATACCGGGCTGATTGCCTGCAAAAGCACTACAAATATGATGGGATATGTAAACGAGCCGGAGCTGACCGCGCAGTGTCTTTGCGATGGTGTTTTTTACACGAATGACATTGGCTATAAGGATGAGAATGGGTTTATTTATATTCTTGGACGAAAGGGCGATGTGATTAATGTCGGCGGGATGAAAGTGGCGCCCTCTGAGGTAGAGGATGCGGCGCTTGCAAACGAGGCGGTGCAGGACTGCATCTGTATAGGCGTGGACGACGCCATCACCGGGAAAGCGCTGAAGCTGCTGGTTGTGATGCGGGACGGACAGAAGCTCGATAAAAAAGCACTTCGGCAGTTCCTTGCCTCCAGGCTGGAAGCCTATAAGGTACCGGCCGGCTACGAGCAGGTAGAGCGGATCCGGCGCACGTATAATGGAAAACTTGACCGAAAAGCGTATTTATAGTGAAAGTAAAACGACTTACGTCGTTTGCTATATAACCTGCTTCACAGAATCCGCAAAGTATGCTATACTGTAACAGGTAAGAAATAAGTAACGATTATAACGATACCGTCCGCGATGCGCACAGGAGGACATAATGGCAGGATTTCAGGGCATTCTTGGACATAAAAAAGAGATCGCGCACCTGGAGAGAGCGATTCGCTCCGGGAAAGTGAGTCATGCGTATATATTGAATGGCGAAAAGGGAACCGGGAAGAGCGTGCTCGCGAAGGCGTTCGCTCAGACATTGCAGTGTGAGAATGTGAAGATGCCGGAGCTTATTGCCGGAGCAGCGGAGGAGAAGCTTCTTCCGGAGGAGCAGGCAGGTCTTGATGTGGAGGCTTGCGGGAAATGCCATTCCTGCAGGCAGGCCGAGAGCGGCAATCACCCGGATATTATCTACGTGCGCCATGAGAAGCCATCAAGCATTGGCGTCGATGATGTGCGGGAGCAGCTGATTGGCGACGCGCAGATTCGTCCATATAATGGAAAATATAAAATATACATCATCGCTGACGCGGAAAAGATGACGCCGCAGGCGCAGAACGCGATCCTTAAGACGATTGAGGAGCCGCCGGATTATGTGATTATCCTGCTTTTGACGGCAAATGACCGGGCGCTGCTGGATACGATCCGCTCGCGGTGTGTAACGCTGAATCTGAAGCCGGTGCCGGATGAAGTCGTGAAAGAATATCTGATGGAGAAGATTCAGATACCGGACTATCAGGCGGATATCTGCGCGGCGTTCGCCCAGGGGAATATCGGGAAGGCCGAGCGGCTGGCGTCCTCGGATGATTTCAACGCGATCAAGGCATCTGCAATGCGTCTGGTTCGCAATGCGGGTGACATGGAGATCAGCGCTATCATTGATTACGTGAAAGAGGTGCAGGAGTATAAAATTTCCATCCAGGATTACCTGGATATTCTCGCCCTCTGGTATCGGGATATGGTATACTATAAGGCGACGAGAGACATCGACGGCCTGATTTTTAAAGACGAGCTGCGCACGATCCGGGAGACCGTCCGCAGATGCTCTTATGAGGGGGCAGAGGAGGTCATGAAAGCCATTGAGACGGCAAAGACGCGCCTGAATGCGAATGTCAATTTTGACCTGACAATGGAGCTTCTGTTCCTGGTGATTAAGGAGAACATACATGGTTAAAATTATTGGAGTCAGATTCCGAAACGCGGGCAAGGTTTACTACTTTGATCCCAAATCTTATGAAATTCATTCGGGAGATCATGTGATTGTGGAGACATCCCGCGGGGTGGAATACGGCACGGCGATTGGCGGTGTCCGGGAGGTGGAGGATGACAAGGTCATACCGCCGCTGAAAGAGGTTGTCCGGATGGCAACGGAGGAGGACGACGCTCATGCGCTTCGCAATCGTGAGAAGGAACGGGAGGCTATGCGGATCTGCCGGGAGAAAATCCTGAAGCATGGCCTGGAAATGAAGCTGATTGACGCAGAATACACCTTTGATGATAATAAAGTCCTGTTTTATTTTACGGCAGATGGGAGAATTGATTTTCGCGAGCTGGTCAAAGATCTGGCAGCAGTATTCCGCATGCGGATTGAGCTGAGACAGGTCGGTGTGCGCGACGAGACGAAGCTTCTGGGCGGCATCGGCATCTGCGGCCGGGAGCTTTGCTGCCATTCCTATCTCTCCGATTTTGCGCCAGTGTCTATCCGGATGGCCAAGGAACAAAACCTTTCCCTGAATCCAACCAAGATTTCCGGTGTCTGCGGCCGCTTGATGTGCTGCCTGAAGAATGAGGAAGAGACTTACGAATACCTGAACAGCCGCCTTCCGGCGCAGGGTGATACCGTGACGACGGCAGACGGAAGGACCGGTGTGGTGCAGAACGTCAATGTTCTGCGTCAGAGAGTCAAGGTTCTTTTTGAAGAAGGCGATGACAAGGAGCTCGAAGAGTTTGAGGTCGCTGATCTGAATTTCCGTCCGAGACGCAGGAAGGAAAAAGGCGGCAAAGGCAAGGACAGAGATAAGGATAGAGAGAAAGACAAAGAGAGAGAGAAAGACAAAGAAAGCCGTCGCTCCCGCTCCGGCGGCGCCCAGACGCAGGAAGAGAAAGAACTGCAGGAACTGGAAGCGCTGGAACGAAAAGAAGGAAAACCAAAATCGAAATCCCATAAGTCCTGAAGAGGTAATGAAAAATCTTTTTGGGAACTTTGAATTAGGCCGACCGCAAGCTCATCGGTTTTCGGCGATGGGGGAGCCCACGGTTAGAAAGGAATTACTTCTTATGGAAGTAGAATTAAAAGAGGGCGAACATCTGGATGACCTGTACCGCAACGGTCTGCGGATTATCCAGAGTGAGCACCTGTTCCGGTTCGGGATGGATGCGGTGCTGCTTTCCGGGTTTGCCCGGGTAAAAGATGGCGGCCGGGCCCTTGATCTGGGGACAGGCACCGGTATCATACCGATTCTGCTCTCGGCGAAGACGCCGGGGCGGCATTTTACCGGACTGGAGATTTCGGAGGCGAGCGCGGACATGGCCGCCCGCAGCGTTTTGCTCAATGACTTGTCTGGCCAGATCGAGATTGTAAAAGGAGATATCAGGGAAGCCGACGTGCTGTTTGCACCGGCTTCTTTTGACACCGTCACCTCCAATCCGCCGTATCTCCAGGGCAGTCATGGACTTTTAAACCCGGATATGGAGAAAGCTGCAGCGCGCCATGAGATTCTATGTACACTCGAGGACGTGGTGCGGGCGGCCGCGAAGCTGCTGGTGCCGGGCGGACATTTTTACATGGTACACCGTCCGTTCCGCCTGGCCGAGATCATCTGTCTGCTTTCACAGTATCGGCTGGAGCCCAAACGGATGCGTTTCGTTTACCCGTATGTGGACAAAGAACCGAACATGGTACTCATCGAGGCCGTGCGCGGCGGGCGGGCGCGGATGACTGTGGAGAAGCCGCTGATTGTATACGACCAGCCGGGAGTGTATAACCGGGAGATCACGGAGATTTATGGGTATTGAACCGGTAGGTACGGCTCGGCAGCGCCAGGCCCCCACTTTAAATAGGAAAGGATATTGTATGGTCAGGGAAGAAAAAGAATCGCCATCGTCTGGCGTCGGCCGCCTCTACCTTTGCGCCACTCCGATCGGCAATCTGGAGGACATTACGCTGCGCGTGATCCGCACGCTGAAAGAGGTCGATCTGATTGCGGCGGAGGATACGCGCGGAAGTATCAAGCTGCTGAATCATTTTGATATTCACACGCCGATGACGAGCTATCACGAGTACAACCGTATCGAAAAAGCGCATACTCTGATCGCAAAAATGCTGGCGGGCAGCGATGTCGCCCTGATCACGGACGCCGGGACGCCGGGCATTTCCGACCCGGGCGAGGATCTTGTGCGGCTGTCCATGGAGGCGGGGATTGAGGTGACCTCTCTGCCGGGCGCCTGTGCCTGTGTGACTGCGCTGACGCTTTCCGGACTTCCGACGAGGCGTTTTTGCTTCGAGGCGTTTCTGCCCGCGGACAAAAAAGAGCGGCGGCAGATTCTGGAGGAGTTAAAGAACGAGACGCGCACGATCATTCTCTATGAGGCTCCGCACCGGCTTGTGCGGACACTCACGGAGCTGTATGAGACGCTCGGCGACCGCCGCGCAACGGTCTGCCGCGAGCTGACGAAAAAACATGAGACCATCTTTGCTACGACTCTCGAAAAAGCGCTTGCCTGGTATCAGGAAAATGAGCCGCGCGGCGAGTGCGTGATTGTGCTGGAAGGGCGCAGCCGGAAAGAGATGGAGCGCGAAGAGCAGATGCAGTGGGAGTCGCTGACGATTCCGGAGCATGTCGCGCTGTATGAAGCACAGGGGATGGAGCGCAAAGAAGCGATGAAGGCGGCCGCAAAGGATCGCGGGATTTCGAAGCGAGAGGTGTATGCGGCGCTGGTGTAAAAGGAGGGAAACAAAATGTCAGAATTTATTTTTGATCGGGAAGCTTACGACAAGCGGATGGAATGGTACCTGGACGCGCGTTTTGGCATGTTCATTCACTGGGGATTATACGCAATTCCGGCGCGCGGTGAGTGGGTGCGCAGTGTGGAGCAGATGCCGAAAGAGGATTACATGAAGTATTTCCGGGAGTTTGACCCGGTGGACTATGACCCGCGCAAATGGGCGCGCGCGGCAAAGCGGGCGGGTATGAAGTACATGGTGATGACCGCGAAGCACCATGATGGATTTTGCCTGTTTGACAGCCAGTACACGGATTTTAAGTCTACAAACACGAAAAGCGGCCGGGACCTGGTAAGGGAATACGTAGAAGCCGTCCGTGCGGAAGGCTTGAAGGTGGGTTTGTATTTCTCTCTTCTGGACTGGTATCATGAGGATTTCCCGCATTATGGGGATGCGAACCATCCGATGCGGAACAATCCGGAGTATAGCAATGAGAACCGCGATTTTAACCGCTATCTTGATTATATGCACAACCAGGTGCGCGAGCTTTGTACCAATTATGGAAAGCTGGATATTCTCTGGTTTGACTTTTCTTATGATGAATTGCGCGGTGAGGCCTGGAAGGCGACCGAGTTGATGCAGATGGTGCGCTCCCTGCAGCCGGACGTGATCATCGATAACCGGCTCGAGGTGAACGGCGAGGGATTTGGCTCTCTGGCAGAGGGACATCCGACGCCTTATCACGGCGATTTTGTCAGCCCGGAGCAGATCATTCCGCCCAAAGGCCTGCAGGATGTGAATGGAAATGACCTGGCTTGGGAAGCCTGCTTTACGATGAACAACAGCTGGGGCTACCACGCGACGGATCACTTTTATAAACCGGCATCTATGCTGATCCGGAAGCTGGTGGAGTGCGTCTCGAAAGGCGGCAATATGCTGCTGAATGTAGGACCGGACGCGCGCGGGAACTTCCCGTCGGAGGCGACCGAGCGGCTGGAAGCGATCGGTGAATGGATGGATAAAAACAGCCGGAGCATTTACGGCTGCGGCAAATCTGAGCTGGAAAAGCCGGACTATGGCCGCATCACCGCGGGAGACCATCGGCTGTACTTCCATGTGTTTGAGAACACGGTGGGTGCGGTTCCCCTGATCGGCGTAAAGCGCGAGGACGTCGAGGCCATCCGCTATCTGGCGACCGGCGCGGAGCTTCCGATCAGAAGCGACTGGGTCTACGCAGATTACCCGGATATTGTGTTTGCGTCGCTGGGCGAGAACCCGGTACTGCCGGATCCGGTGGATACGGTGATCGAGGTCGTGCTGAAATAAAGAAAAAACAGCCTTTTGCAGGCTGTTTTTCTTTTCTATGTTGTTCGGAACTGTTAGTAATAAATGACGCGCACTTTCTTCACACCGTCGATGGCGCGGATTTTCTCAATCACCGATTCATCCGGCAGCGTGTCACAGTCGATCAGGGTGTAAGCTGCCTCGCCGCGGCTCTTGTTTGTCATGTTCGGGATGTTGATGCCTTCCTGAGAGAGCAGGGAGGAAAAGCTCACGATCATGTTCGGCCGGTTCACGTTCATAATGCAGATGCGGCATGCGCATTTTTCCGGCGGCAGAGTGCAGCTCGGATAGTTGACCGAATTGCGGATGCGGCCGGTCTCGATAAAGTCGCGCAGCTCGTCGACAGCCATGGCTGCGCAATTGTCCTCCGATTCAGCGGTCGAAGCGCCCAGATGCGGTGTGGCAATGACGTTTTGCATATGGCAGGTCTTTGGATTCGGAAAATCCGTCATATAGCGGCGAATGCGCCCGGAGGCAAGCCCTTCCGCCATATCATCGTCATTTACCAGCAGGTCGCGGGCATAGTTCAGGATGACCGTACCCTCCTGCATCATGGCGATGGCGTCCTTATTGATCATTCCGCGGGTGTCGTCAAGAAGCGGCACATGCAAGGTGATGTAATTGCAGTTTGCGTAAATGGCGCCCGGCGTCTCCACAATCTTTACCTGACGGGAAAGGCGAAGCGCGCCGCTCACAGAAAGATAGGGGTCATAGCCGATGACATGCATACCGAGCGCGTCCGCTGCGTTTGCCACTTCAATGCCGATCGCGCCAAGGCCGATCACGCCGAGCGTTTTGCCCTTCAGCTCTGTCCCGGCAAAATTTTTCTTACTCTTTTCCATATCCTTTGAAATGGTCTCATCCTCGCGGTTCTCCTCGACCCAGCGGATACCGCCGTCGATATCCCGCGCCGCGAGCAGCATTCCGGCGAGCACCAGCTCTTTTACCCCGTTCGCGTTCGCGCCAGGTGTATTGAAAACAACAATGCCCTGCTCGACGCAGCGATCCAGCGGAATATTATTCACACCCGCTCCAGCGCGTGCGATCGCGACCAGATTTTCCGGCAGCTCCAGCGCGTGCATATCCGCGCTGCGCACCAGTACCGCGTCCGCCTCCTGCAGATTCTGCGTCAGCTCATAGTCACTGGTAAGATTGTTCGTCCCCACCTCCGAGATGGGGTTCAGGCAGCAAATTTTTGTCATAATGGTTCTCCTCATTGCACTTTATCCTGCTAATTTGTGAAACGGTATTAGTGTAGCACACCGCTGAGGGGGACGTCAAATATAATTTTGCAGGAGCTGTCCCGTTTCTGTTTCCAGCTTACGCTTTCGCTGGCATTTCAGCTTCTATTTTGCGTACCTCATCAATTGGCATTTTTTGATATGCCGCAATTTTTTCAATAGGAAGTTTATCCTGCAGCATCATGATTACCGCCTCTGCTTTTTCCTTAGCCTGGTTCATTTCTGACTGCTCGATGCCTTGCTCTATACCATCTTCCACTCCGAGGTTGTATAGTTTTTCTGCCTCTGCACACATTAGCTCATAGCCCCCTTTCTCTCGCTTTAAATATTTTACACGCTTGGATAAATCACCATGACTCATGTCATCAGGATCTGCTGTTTTAAAATATCGCATCATTTTGGCTATGGCGCTGCCATCATCCACTTCTGCATTTACATAAATGATATGGCTCCCGTCGTCATATAGAAACAAACGTATCGTTGAGCAGATTCGAAGCCCGTATGTTGTCTGCACTTTTTCTGATGGCTTCCATACGTAATTGTTGTTTTGCAGCTGTACCCAAAAGAATCACCTCCATAAATTGCGGCGACTCTTCTGTAGCGATATGTTCGGCATAAAGAAAAACAATGAACTTTGTTTATGCGTTGCTATGCTTTCATTATAGAGGAAAATATACCGTCATGCAAGAGTCGCTTCTCGATTTTTTGAATTGTAAAGAATCAGTTTTATAGCAAGGGGATAATAACATATTACAGGGGAAATGCAATATATAAATATTACAATATCTATTTAATATGAAGAACACTATAAAACTGCAAACTACAGATATTGCTGTATTATTGCACGCCTCATCAATCGGTATATACTGGTATAGCGTGATCCTATAAACAGCTCTTGCAAAATACGAAATCACGAAAATTTTACGAAAAAATTGAGAAAAAGTTGACAAAACTTATGATGTATGAGAAAATTTTGCTAATGTTTTAGGTAAATTTGGCAATGATCTTATTTCGGAAAGGCTTTTTTAGGGTGATATTGGCACTATGAAAAAATTATATAAAGAAAGATGGAGACGAGGACTGGCGTGGATACTCACGGTGGTCATG
>JAJPWX010000105.1 GCA_021205755.1 Lachnospiraceae bacterium
TTATAACTTTTACGATTATCTCTGCCTGCTGCGGATCAAGGCGGCTGAGACGCTTCTGCTGTCGCCGGAGTTGTCCGTCACAGAAGTGGCGCTGCAGTCCGGATTCTCCAGTCTGTCTACCTTTAACCGGACTTTCAAGAAGAAAAAGGGGTGTACGCCGTCGGAATATCGGACGCTGTGCAGCCGGAAGGTGTATGAGGAGTGAGGAATGTAGGGCGCCCCCGTTGCAGGGGGCGCCATTTTCACTTCACTGTCTCTGGTACATTGTCTTCCATACAGATCAACTTTAGACACAAAATTCGTTTATCTGTTTTTTATACAGGATATGTCAGGCATAAATTATATTTTCTTTAATATTTCCCGCTCTCTGTTTTGACATGTAAATAAGATGACCTGCCGTCCGCTTTGCTTAAGCCAGCGGAGGGTGGCTTCGAGGCGACGGTCGTCGTACATGGCGAAGGTTTCGTCGAGGATGACGGGCAGGGTCATGTTTTCGCCGAGAAGCTCTCCCGCGGCCATGCGCAGAGAGAAGTAAATCTGCTGCATGGTACCGCCGCTTAACTGGTTCAGGCCAAGAACGCGCGATGGAGTATGGATACGGATCTCAGCGGTGTCGTCAATGACGATCCGGTTGTAACGGCCGCCGGTGACCTCTTCCAGGATGGCAGAAGCTCTCTCGTTTAATTGCCCGCCCGCAGCCTGGTAGATGCGGTCGGAGATTTCGCAGATGCGGTCGATGGCGAGTGTCAGAGCTGCAATTTCGGTGTCAATGCCGCCGGGAACTTCGCCGGAATCCGAGACAGACGTTTCACCTCTGGCGTGTGTCTGATAAAGGATTTCTAATTCTCCTTTTAGCCTGTCATAGGCCTCCTCTCTGTTCTGAATCTCTTTTAACAGCTCTGGCGGACACTGGGGGAAGCTTTCCTGGCTGGTATCTTCCTCCGAATCGTCTCTGGCGGGGCGGAAAAGCAGGTATATGCCCAGCGCCATGCCCCAGAAAAGCACAGTAAATACGCCCAGGAAAATACGCAGCTGGTTTTCCTGGGTAAAAAAGATCTGTGCCAGGGTCAGCGCTCCGGCGATGAAAAACAGAGCGCAGAGCAAAATACGTATCCAGGAGGGTACGCCCTGACCTGTTGTCCGTTTGGATGTTCCGTTCTGACCATGGGAATCGTTCTGACTGTAATCCTTTTTCCGGCTGTACCCGTTGTTTCGAGAATCATCGCCGCTTTGGCTGCGTCCGTGATTCTGGCTCTGATAGTATCCTGTCTGCTGCCGCAAAAGCTCCAGTTCCGAGCGCAGCGCATCTGCTCTGCCCTGTTTCTGTGCAATTTTTTCTTCCAGCGCCTCGTTTTCTTTCTTTTTCTGCTGCTCCAGCTGTTTTTTCTTTTTCCGAAGGGACTGCAGTGCCTGTGCCACGTCGATCTCACTGTTTCCGGAATTGTCACTGTTGAGCATATAGCGGCGAAGCTCCTGCGCCAGTTCTTCGTCCGTCTCACACTGTGCCTGCCGAATAAAAACTGAGTTTACAAACGCGCTCTCGCTGATACCTCCAAGCAGCACTTCCAGATCTTCCTGCGGATGCGCAGATTCTACCGCCCTTGTCTCACAGACCAGGCTCAATGGCTTCGCGCTGCGGTCAAAGCAGCGGTCAATTCGATATATTTCCCCATTTTCAGAAATGCGCATACTGCCAAGATAGGCTCCCGGTGCGTCCCAGGGCTGGCGCAGCTGATATTCGTCTGTCTTTGACGCCCGACCCCGGGCACGATTCAGGCCAAAAAGCATTGCCCGAATAAAGGAGTGAATGGTTGTCTTACCCGTCTCATTTCCGCCATAGATAATGTTAATGCCAGAGCGAAATGTCATATGATGGTTTGAAAATTTTCCATAGCTCTTTATATCCAGTTCTTGTATCTCCATGCCCTCTCCCCTGTTCTGTCGTTATTCGTTCTCTCTGGTCTACGCTCCGTTTCGGCCGCTCCTGAACGCGTGCCACTGGCACGCAAAACCCCTGCAACGGAGTGCTTACTTACCCGGATACAATAATGCCTCCAGCCCGTATTCCAGTGCTTTCTGTTCCACGGGGTTCCTCGCCCCGCCCTCAAAGCTCTCAATATAGTCGCCAATCAACTGTCCCTGATACTGCCGCTTCAGTTCTTCCAGATGAAAGGCCGGAACCGTTCGATCCTCGACCTCCAGAATGCGGCCGCACTTCTGATATTCCCGGATGTCCGGACAGAACTTTGGATGGCGCGCTCCGGTAAGGGCAATGCGGTATGTGTTCTGGTTTCCCTCCTGCCGCACCCTCTGGGCAATCTTTTCCCGCACAGAAAATGTCGTGTCCTGCTCGGTCACCGGCACCTCTATATTGCGGTATTGCCGGTGCGCTTTTTCTACAAAAGAAAGCTTTACCTTTTTGCGCTGTACCTCACCGAGTATATAGCCATGCGATCCGATATCATTGCAGTCAATTGGCTCGAGTGCCCCGGCATACATGGCGAGATTTCGGATAAACACCTGGGGCTTATGAATATGTCCCAGCGCAATGTAGTCGAACCCGGCATTGCTAAGCTTTTCCCGGTTGATCGGAATATGCCGTGCGTCGCCGCCGTGCGCAAGCAAAATTTTAAAATAGTCGCTCTTTTCTGCTGCAATATTGTCATACATCGGCGCTGTAATTTCCTGCTGATAATAGCTGAACCCATAGATCTCTGTTTTCAATTCCGGCAGGCGCACTCGCTCACATTCAGAAGAAAACAGACAGACCACATTTTCATTCCATGGATAATTCAGGTATGCGCTCCCGGGCGCCAGATAATCATGGTTACCGGCAATCAGAGCCACTACCGTATTTTCCAATGTAGAAAACAGATAGTTCACCTCTTTTAATTCACGCGGCTGCGGCTGCCGGTGAAACAAATCCCCCGCAATCAGCAGTAAATCCACCTTTTTTTCGTTCGCATCCGCAATACACTCCCGAAAGGTTTCCCATAGTTCACGGCCTCTGTCCTTCGACCAGATATAACCATGGTCAGGCGCAGCTCCCAAATGAACATCCGCAATATGCATAAAACGCATCATTATCTCTCCCATCTAAACACGAAACAAGGAAATTGAAATTTTTTATAGTATAGCATAGTTTTTTTCGAAGAGCTATGCTATAATTTGAAATCATGATAACAGTTCAGAACAGTGGAGCGTAGACCTGTGGTCTGCTGTTCTGAATAGTTACTAATCATATATTAAGGAACCGTCGTATAGCCACATTCTGTCAGAAAAAAGCGTTCTCTGGCTCTGCAGGTGTGACCGGAAGCTACCACAATGAATTTCAGGAGGGAAAAAATGAGTAAACTGGTAGATGAATTCAAAGCCTTTATTATGAGAGGCAACGTAATCGACATGGCTGTCGGCGTCATCATCGGCGCAGCGTTCAGCAACATCGTGTCTTCACTGGTTAACGACATCGTGATGCCACTCGTCACACTGGTGACCGGCAGAATCAATTTCACGGATCTGATGATCCCGCTCGATGGCAATTCTTATTCAACACTGGCAGCCGCTCAGGAAGCCGGCGCATCTGTTATCGCTTATGGTAATTTCATCCAGATGATCGTTGAATTTCTGCTAACCGCGCTGGTCATCTTCTTCGTAATCAAAGGCATCAATAAACTCCATAAACCCGCACCTGCGCCAGAACCAGTCACCAAGATCTGCCCGTTCTGCAAGTCCGAGATACATAAAGACGCCACCAAGTGCCCGAACTGCACTTCCGCACTGTAAAAAACAGGAGACGAAAAAGCAGCCGTTCGCAGATAAATCTGCAGCGGCTGTTTTTTTCATTTTTCTGCTGTTTGGAACTTTAACAACACATCATCATTGGCATACCCATGCGCATGCCTCCGCCGCCGCTGCAGCAGCAGCTGCAGATCAGCCAGGTCAGGCAAAGTCTCGTGCAATAGTTGTTGCCATGTGACATCGGACTGCCATATTCTTCTCCCATGGACTGATACCAGCGTCCGCCGCCTTCCATCTCGGAGAGAAGCTGGCGGTACTGTAGATTATTCGGCTCCATCTGGACGGCTTTCTGCGCATGGTCAAGTGCCAGGACATTGTTTCCTCTGCCGGAGTTTGCCAGTGCGCTTAAATAATACCAGCGCGCATTGCGGTTCTGGATTCCATTGAGAACGTTGATTGCCTGCTCAAACTGGTTGCTGCGAATGTAATTCTCCGCAGCACGCAGATGCGGATCGTCACTTGCAGAAGACCCGGAACTGCTGCTTCCAGATCCAGACCGGCCATAACCGCCGTAACTGCCATAGCCTCCATAGCCGCGATATCCACCATAGCTGCCAGAAGAGGAAGAACGGCCACCGCTCTGCTTTGCCTCATAGCTTCCCTCGCCATGCTCCTTATCGTACATGATCTGCTGATAAGCCTGCTGTACTTCTTTAAACTTTTCCTCTGCCTGCGCTTTATTCGGGTTGTTAATATTCGCGTCCGGATGATACTGTCGGCTGAGCTTTCGATAAGCTTTTTTTACTTCTTCCTCGGAAGCATTCCTTGGTACTCCCAGAACCTCATACGGATCTTTCATAATCTCCTCCATGCTATGTCCACAAGCAGCTTTGCTGATTGTGGACGCAGGCCGTGCCATCGCGCTTTTGCGCGATTTTCATTGCACGGCTCTCCCGTCTTCCCTCAAGCAGCTTTGCTGATTGTGGACAAGTTACGCATTCTTTACTGCGCGGCAGATTCCTGCTCTTTCTTTTTCTTTCCGTCTTTATCCCGCAGTGCCGCATACCTGCACCAGACTCCAGAATACAGAATATTGCGAATGATCGGCGCATATTCCAGGACAGGCAAACGTTCAAACGCGCGGGAAGCCTCCGCCATCATTCCTGTCAGCATTTTCTGAATTTCACTTTTATAAGGCTCTTTCCAGATGTCCTCGTTTTCCGGTATTCCATTCGAACGGAACACTGCTTCGATTACATTATAATTGCCGCGTTTCCTGTCTTTCTCAATATCGTCCACTGCATCCAGCAGATAAATGAATTTTCCCAGATAAAAACCAATCTGTCTCAGGTCGTCCTGCCAGATGTCGTCCTTCCACACATACAGTTCACCCAGAAAATTTCCCGTCAGTCCGGCCACATAATCAATATCGGCAGACAGGCCGTCCGGCTTCCTGCCATCTTTCCATCCCGCCTCCGCCTCACGAAGCAGGCGAATATTTTCCTCAACTGCTTTTGTCTGACGAGGATAGCTGTCTGCAATCTTTTGATAAGAGGAGCCAAGCAGTGCCGCTATCGTGCGCCCGGAAACCTTATGCTCATCCTCCCAGTCATCCATCCCTTTCTGATACGCCAGCAATACACACATATCCGCCGCATAGCTGATCGCATCATTTTTCGCAATCGGATGTTTGTGTACCGGATGGGGCAAACAACGCTTTTCTTCCGTTATGGTCTCCGGTTCATATAGTCCGGTCAGCACGATCGCCAGAAATGTTGTATCGTAGTTCAGCACCATCTGCGCTCTCCTGCCATAGCGGTGATGGAGTTCCTGACACAGACCGCAGTAGAAGCTGCGATAAGTCGTATATTCCCGCAGCTTCAGTTCCTGTTCATTTACATAAACATATCCAAACATAGCTTTCAGCTTTTCTTCTGAAACTCATTTCGACACTTCGGGCAGGTAATGCAGATCTTCCCCTTTCCGCGCGGAACACGGATCTTCTGACCGCAGGAAGGACACTTATAAATATGATAATCCTTTGATTCCTTCGCCTTCCGTCCTGCCTTGGAAAAACGATCCCGTATCCCCTGTGTCATGTTCAGATACTTTTCATTCTCCGAGCTGCGCTGCATATAATTCCGTGAAAACATCCGAAAATAGCTCAGCACCAGAAGTACCAGCGCCAGCAGATAAAGCAACGGCTGGCTGGTAAAAATATTAATCACAAGAAGTATCAGGCACACAGCCAGCATAAACTTGGAAAGATCGTCCGCGCCATACCGTCCGGACATAAAGTTCGAAAAGAAATCTGAAATTTTCTGTTTCATAAGTTATTACGCCTCACATTCTCTTTTACTGGTAATAATTCAACACAGTCTGTCACAAATGTCTTTGTTTTGGGATGCCGCCCGAAACTGTCATTAAATTATGGAAGAAACTTTACGCCTAATTCAAGGGAATGTCAACGGATGTCGCTTTAATTTCACAGAAATTTTAGATGTAACAGTTCAGAACAGCATCGGTCTGGGGGCTGCTGTTCTGAATCATTATTCCACAATCGGGAAATACAGGCACACAGTAAAAAAGCCTTCCTGCGTAGAGAGTTCAAACCGGCCGTCCAGAAGTTCTGTCAGGTTCTGTGCGATGGACAGGCCCAGACCGCTGCCTTCGGTGCTGCGGCTGGCGTCTCCGCGGACAAAACGCCCGGTCAGCTCATCTGCCTCGATCGTGAGTTTTTCCCGCGACACATTCTGAAGCATGATCATTACTTCTTCCCCGACTGCCTGATTGGCCGCCAGGGTTCTTTTTAACGCGACATGAACTTTTGTATTTTCTTTCGCATATTTACAGATATTGCCAAGCAGATTTTCAAGCACCCGCCAGAGCTGACGGCCATCCGCCATAATATAGGCCGGTTCCTTCTCCATATCCCAGGTAATGGTCAGCTGATGTTCCTCTAAGCGTTCCTCAAACTCTCCGCAGGCCTGCATGACGATGCTCTGCGCCTGCATACGGACAATTTCCAGTTCGACATTGCCCGAACTAATTTTACTCGCCTCTACCAGATCCTCGGTCAGCTGCTTCAGGCGCTGCGACTTCTGCTCCAGGATTCCCACATACTCCCTGGCCCGCGGGCTTTGCAGGTTTTCCCGTTTCAGCAGATCGACATAATTCACAATGGATGTAAGCGGCGTTTTCAGATCATGCGAGACATTCGTGATCAGTTCCGCTTTCAAACGCTCATTTTTCACAATCGCTTCCAGTGCTTTGCTCAGGCTCTCTCCCATCTCGTTGACCGCTTCCGCCATCTTCAAAGATTCCCCGGACAGCGTCGATGTGTCAATCCGGTAATTCAGATCGCCCTGAGATAGCTGGTGAATCCCCTCATAAATGCTTTGTTTTCCGGCCATGTCCCGCAAAAGATACAAAAGCACCGCCATATCCAGAAGGATAACCAGAAGCAGCCCGGTACGCCGAAACAGAAGCAGAAAAAGAATATTCAGGATAAAAAATCCGATATAGAAAAACAGCAGCTGCCCAGAAGCCGTGCGTGCGGAATTGATCTGTTTCCAGGTCCGGATCAGTGTGCGGGTTACCGAATTCGTCCACAGAGTTTTCGCGCGCACACGCCGTAAAAAGCTCAGACACGCAGATAAAAATACCAGCCAGGCTGAGGCGGCCAGAACCGCCCCCGGCAGTTTCTCCTGTCCGTTAAAAAGTGTCGTAATCTGGCTCCACTCAGACGCAAGCAAAGTATACAGAATCGCAACGATCAGATAAATCCCTGCCGCCAGTTCCGTTGGAATCGTGTCCACCCACAGCAGCTCCGGATAAACGCCAAGTACAGAGCCAGCAAAACATAGCACCAGCAACACAAGAAAAAAGCCGGCGCCAATGGCGGAATTCCGGATGATTGTCTCCCTCTGCGCATAGTAATCCGCCCAGGTGCGCAGCTCATCACTCACCGGATAAGAAAGATTCACCGCTACGTAAACCTTTTCATTTGTCGCTACAAAACGTTTGCCAAGGAACCACTCCGATGCAGCAGAGTTCAGAACCCGCTCCGGATTGGACACCATGATATTAAAACTACGTTCTCCCTCGTAAAGACTACTATATTCCTCGTCTGCCTCCGCGACCGTAACCGCATCCTCATAGGAATCAGCAGAAATATTGGTATAGACTATGCCAGTCGATGTATTTTCAATATAATACAACAAATTTGACGGAGCCTCCGATGACCAGCTTTCATCCTGAACCGTCGTGTATTCCACATAACGCGTATAAAGATCCAGCACCGTCTCATCAAGCAGCGTGTACATCTTCTCTACATAGCCAGAAGAATCCGAATACCAGTGAGAGCACTCCTCCAGCGTAATCCCGGTCATCGGAGTAATGGTCTCCAGCGTCCCCGACTGTTCCGCAAGAAGCTCCCCCGCATCCTGTGTGCCGTCCCCTGATGCGGCAGCAATCGCCTCATGCAGAGTCTGCCAGCCGCCATTCTCATAAAACTCCAGAAGATCTCCCAGCAGATAAGTGGTATTCATATCCTGCACGGTATTGCCTACGGCATCGTAAGATTGAATATCAATCTGCCGATCCAGGTTGAGCTCCCCGTCAGTTTCCAAAAGCCGGGCATTATCCTGGCCTTCTATCTTATTCGAAAGGATTTCCTCTACCTGCCGGTAAAAAAGGTCTGACTCTTCATAGCTTTGGGAAAGCTCGTCAAGACTCCAGGAATCCTCCATCCAAAAGCCAATGCTAAACAGGCAAAATACAATTCCCCCGACTGCCACGGCCTGCAGCAAAATCAGAAGCGCTTTTACCGGTTTTTTCGAAATCACTCGTTTCGTATCGCTGCGCCTCCTTTATCCTTGCTGCCGAACGCCGCGGCTTAGATATTTTCTACACGGTATCCGATTCCCCAGATCACCTTCAGATACTTCGGATTCTTCGGATCTATCTCAATCTTTTCCCGAATGTGGCGAATGTGAACCGTCACTGTGTTGTCTGCGCCAAATGCCTCCTCCTTCCAGATCTCCTCGTAAATCTGGTCGATTGAAAATACCTTGCCCTTATTTTTTACCAGAAACAGCAGAATATTATACTCAATCCTCGTCAGCTTCACCGGTTCGCCATCCACCGTAACTTCTTTGCGGTCGTCATTAATCACCAGTCCGCCAGTAGAATAAATCTGCTCCGTGCTCGCCGTCTCAGCTGCCGCTCCAAAATTTGTATAACGGCGGATCTGGGATTTCACACGTGCAATCAGTTCCAGCGGATTGAACGGTTTTGCCACATAATCATCCGCACCAAGATTCAATCCCAGCACCTTGTCCGTATCCTGCGTCTTCGCAGAAAGAATAATGATGGGGATGCTGCTCTCTTCGCGAATCTTCATAATCGCGTGAATGCCATCCATTTTCGGCATCATCAGATCCAGAATCAGCAAATGAATCTCCTGCTGCCTGAGAATCTCCAGCGCCTGCTCACCGTCATAAGCCTTGATCACACAAAACCCTTCCTGCGTCAGATAGATCTCAATCGCATCGACAATTTCCTTCTCGTCGTCGCAAACCAGAATGTTGTACATACTCTGTTTCTCCTTTTATCAAACATCACGCCTGCTTCACAGTCTCCATTCTGCCATCTGGCCAGAAATTTCTGCTATTTCAGTTTAGCAGAAGCCGGTTAAAATCCTGTCACTAATTCATTAAGGTTTTCTTATGTTTGTGACCGGCAACGGCCATTTTACCTTGCCTGGATCACATGCATCATGTTCGTCATCGCACCTTTGCCCTTGACCATATTGGTCGCCGGATCGCCCGCTGTGAGCACTACCATATCGCCCGGCTTGACATAACCGTCCCGCTTCACAATATACATCGCATGAGAAATAATGTGCTCCGTTGTATCCTCCGCATAGCCCTGCAGCGGCGTCACGCCCCAGTAAATCTGCATTCTCCGCAATGCCCAATCGTTCGGGGAGATCGCATAAATCGGAATCGGTGCGCGGAAGGTCGACATCAGACGCGCGGTCTGCCCGCTCATCGTCGGAGTCACGATGCAGTCTGCTTTCACATTCAGCGCCGTGCGGATCGCTGCCAGGCCGACCGCACTCGATACGTTCGCGTCCCCGCGCAGCTCATAGAACTCTTTTGTGACGACCTCATCCGTCATATAGCTCTCGGTCGTCTCCGCGATCTGCACCATCATCTTCAGCGCTTCCAGCGGATACTTACCAGCCGCAGTCTCGCCAGAGAGCATAATCGCGTCCGCGCCCTCACGGATCGCATTCGCTACATCCGTCACCTCTGCCCTGGTCGGACGCGGGTTGCGGATCATGGAATCCAGCATCTGGGTCGCGATGATGACAGGTTTATATTTTTTATTACACTTTTCTACAATCGTCCTCTGCACATGCGGCACGTCATATGGCGGAATCTCCACACCCATGTCGCCGCGCGCCACCATAATGCCGTCTGCAGCCTGGATAATCTTGTCAATATTCTGAATCCCCTCCGCATTTTCGATCTTCGCGATCACGCCGATCTGTTCTGCGTGATTCTCTTTCAGAATACTCTTAATCTCTTTGATTGCCTCCGCGTCGCGCACAAACGAAGCCGCAATAAAGTCAATTCCTTCCTGAATGCCAAAAAGAATATCTTCACGGTCTTTGTCTGTGATACCCGGCAGGTTTACCTTCACATTTGGCACATTCACACCCTTGCGCTGTCCCAGACTGCCGCCGTTTTCTATCAGACAGACAATGTCCTCGCCATGAATCTCTTTTACCTTCAGGCCGATCAGGCCATCATCAATAAGAATCGTATCACCTGGCTTCACATCCTGCGCCAGCTGCGAGTAGGTCTGAGAGACTTTTGTCTCGTCGCCCTCGATTGTCTCAGAGGTCAGAATAAACTCCGCTCCGCTCTGAAGCGTCACAGGGCCGCCATTTTTCAGCAGACCCGTGCGGATCTCCGGACCCTTTGTGTCCAAAAGAATCGCGATCGGCTTTTTGAGCTCGGCGCGGACGCTTTTCAACTGATCAAAACGCGCCTTCTGTTCCTCATGTGTCCCATGGGAAAAGTTAAAACGGGCGATGTCCATCCCGCTAAGCGCCAGTGCTTTCATCACCTCCCGGTCGTCTGATGCCGGTCCCATGGTGCAGATAATCTTCGTTTTCTTCATGGTTTGTTTTCCTCCGTTCTTTTTCTGTTACTGCTTACATTCCCGCCATATTGCGTTCGTTATAGTTCCCCTCCCTCATATACACAACCGCTTCTTTCCTCACACATCCGTCTCAATCTGGTTTCCCGCCACACGCAGCAGATCTTCAATCTCCGCCACCGGCATCTCCAGATATGCGGAAACCTCCTCCGCAGAAACCTTGTGTCCCAAATCACGTTCCAGGTTATGCACTGCCTCATTCAGATGGTTCATCCGGCTTAACAGCCCCTCGTCCATCTTATGCTTATCCTGGCCCTGGCTCACTGCCTGCTCCATTGCTTCCCGAATCTTATTCAAAATATGCGCACGGCAGGCTGCCGCACTTTCAAATTCTCCCAGGGAATCCACCGCCGAAAGCAGTCCCAGATTCCCTTCCTGAATCAGATCCTCCGACGGCAGTGCTTCTTCCCCATATTCTTCAGCCATCGAACATATCAATGGAAGATAAATTCCGATCAGGCGCTCTTTCGCTTCCGCATTTCCGGCGCGGATATCCTCCAGCAGCCGAAGCTCCTCGGCATCATCAATTTCAGAAAGCGCCTCCAATTCTTCTACATAGAACGACAGGCTGCGTCGTTCTTCCTCATCTGGCTGCTCCGCATCCAGTTCCTCCTGCTCCAGACCATCGCTGACCTGTTCCTCTGATTCTACCACACGGATGTTCTGTTCTGCAAGGTAATCAAATATTAACTGATAATGATTTTCCTCAAGCGGCATGCTTTTCAACAGTTCCCGGATTTTCGGTTTTGTCAGAACCCCGCCCGACTGCTCCGCAGCTTCTTTGAGTTCTGTCAGTTTTTCGCGAAAAATAATTCTGTTTTCCATTCTATTCTGTCAACTCCTCCAGTGCGCGCGCCAGAACCGCATCATTTTCCTCTGTCAGGCTTTCTGTCCCGGCTTCTGTTTCCTCTTCCCCTGCCGCTGTCTCATCCTGTGCATCCTCCTCCACAACGACGTCCGGCGTAATACCATTGCCATCTATCTCCTGGCCGTTCGGCGTATAATAGTTTTCCACCGTAAGCTTAAACGCAGAACCGTCCGAAAGGGAGTAGGTTTTCTGCACAACACCTTTTCCATACGTCTGTGTGCCAATAATCGGGCCGAGCCCGTAGTCCTGGATTGCCCCCGCAAAAATTTCCGATGCGCTCGCGCTTCCATTGTTGACCAGCACCGCAACCTCACAGGTCACACTCGGCTCTCCTTCAGCCGTATATTCCTCGCGGTTTCCATTTTTGTCCTCGGTATAAACAATCAGGCTGTCATCCGGCAAAATCTCATCCAAAATGTCGCAGACGGATGTGAGCAGGCCACCCGGATTGTCACGCAGATCAACGATCAATGCCTCCATCCCCTGGCCGTTCAGATCCTCTACTGCCTCCCGGAACTGTTCCACCGCGCTCGCGGTAAATTCCGTCAGCTTCAGATAACCAATCTGGTTTTCTTTCATCTCATACGTCACATAGGTCGGCGTTACATCGCCGCAGGTAATCGTGAGCTCCAGCTCTTCCCCGGTCTCCGGACGGTATACCAGCATAGTAAATGTATCCTTTGACTTAATCAGCGATACCAGCTCTGTCAGCGTCAGCTCTTCTACTGTCTCACCATCCACTGCGCGCACCACATCGTTTGTCTGCAGACCGCCCTCCTTCGCGGGACTGTCCTCATAGACCTCGCCGACATAAAACTCTCCCGTCTCAGTGTCTGTCCCGATGGACGCTCCGATCCCATAATATTCCCCATTCGTCGAATCCACCACGGATGACAGCTCCTCCGCCGTGTAATAATTCGCGTAATCGTCATCCAGCCCGGCCGCTATCCCCTTAAACAAATACGATTCCAGGTATTCGCCGTCCACCTCATCAAGGTAGTAAGCCTCAATAATCTCCTGCACTTCTGCCAGCTTGGAAAGCGTACTGCCGCTGGTCAGCACCTCTGCCCCCGGATTTCCCTGCCCAAGCAGATTCCGGATGATGCGCGGTGCAAACACGCCCGCACACATCGCTGCAGCAGCCAGCAATATGCCCAAAAGCATCCCATTGAGGAACCGTCTGTGGCTGCGTTTCTCCAGCGTCTGAATCAGGAGCTCCTGCTCTGTATTCTTATCCGGCAGTTCTCCTTCGAGCTCTGCTTCCTTTTCCATGTCTGTTCCGGTATCTTCCTCTCTTATCTCTCCCTTTTCCGCAGATCTTTCTTTTTCCTTTTCTGCTTCCCGTTCTCTGTCTTCCGGAAAAAAACTCATTCTGTATTCCCCTTATTTTCCTGTTCTTCTGCTCTTTTCATCATCCGTATCATTTTATCATTCCCATGGCTGCCTTGCAAGGAATTGTTTCCGCAATCGGCAAATAAATACAGGGAAAAACCAAGGCGGCAGCTCCTGTTTCCCTGGAACTACCGCCTGTGCGTCTCATTCATTCTGCGGCTCTTCAGCCGCTGTCTTTTCGTATTCCGCCAAAATAATCTGCTGGATTTTCTCGCGCGTCTCTGAATTAATCGGATGGGCGATATCGCGATATTCCCCATCCGCTGCTTTGCGGCTGGGCATCGCAATAAATAACCCCTTCTCTCCTTCAATTACCTTAATGTCATGTACTACAAATTCCTCATCCAGCGTGATGGACACGATAGCCCTCATCTTGCCCTCTTTCGCTACTTTTCTTACTCTTACGTCAGTAATAGTCATGTCCTTTCCCCCATGTCTTTCGCTGTGCGTTTCCCGCCCGCGCTCCAATCCGGCCGGGCGGGTCTAACGCAGATCTTCTGTTTTTTTCTTACATCTGGCAAAAACGCCAGCTGCCTGTGGTTTCATATTCCTGTCATCGTATATCTGTCATCTGACTCGATTACAATCTTCACTCCGTCCTCACCCACAATGCGGGAATCCGCACGAATTGTGCCGCGGCTCTCCACAATGCAGTTTTCCAGGTATGTGTTGTCGCCCAGATAAACGTCGTTCAGTACAATCGAATTTTTAATCACACAGTTGTTTCCAACAAATACCTTCTTGAAGATTACTGAATTCTCCACGGTACCGTTGATAATGCATCCATTGGCAACAAGGCTGTTGCGCACGTTGCTCCCCGGATTGTACTTGGCAGGCGGATTGTCATCCACCTTGGAATAAACATCCGGATGCTCGCGGAAGAAAAAGTCCCGCACTTCCTTTTTCAGGAAATCCATATTGGTTCGATAGTAGGAATCAACCGAAGCAATATTGCTCCAGTAGCTCTCCATCACATATCCATAGATTCGCTTGACGTCCTTGTATCGGATCAGGACATCCCGCACAAAATCATGCCTTCCCTCGTACACTGCCTGTTCAATCAGCTCAATCAGCAGTCTGCGGCGAATCACATAAATCCCGCAGGAGACGGTGTGTGACACGGCCGCCATCGGCTTCTCCTCAAACTGAATGATCCGGTTGTCCTCATCCATCTGTACCAGCCCGAATCGGGTAACGTCCTCCTCTGCCGGAAATTCCTTGCAGATCACGGTGATATCCGCTTTTTTCGCGATATGGTATTCCAGTACTTTTCCATAATCAAGTTTATAAATACCATCCCCGGACGCAATCACGACATACGGTTCATGACACTGCCTCAGAAAATCCAGGTTCTGATGGATCGCGTCTGCTGTTCCACGGTACCAGTAGCTGTTGTCCGTCGTCAGCATCGGCGGAAAAATAAACAGTCCGCCCTGCTTTCGCCCAAAATCCCACCACTTGGAGGAGTTCAAATGCTGATCCAGCGATCTGGAATTAAACTGCGTCAGCACAGCCACCTTCTGAATCCCCGAATTGGACATACTGCTGAGTGCAAAATCCACTGCCCGAAAGCTTCCGGCAATCGGCATCGCCGCAATCGCACGCCGGTTTGAGAGCTCCTTCATTCGATAATTATTGCCTCCGGCTAAAATCATGCCTACCGCTCTCATAACGCACCACCTGCCTCTCCAGATCTTTCAGGACGATTCAGGGTTTCTCCTGACCCAAGCCGTCCGCCGGGGTAGTCTTCCGGCACAGTCACCCCGGAAATCGCCGTATTCTTTCCGATCGTCACACCGGCAGGAATCACGGAATCCTCCCCTACGACTGCCAGCCCAAACGAATACACCGACGGCTTTTCGCGGTTCGGCACTTCTTCCCCGACTCCCATCCTCACATGCTCGCCAACGGTCACATTTTCAGCAATAATCGCCTTATTGATTTCAGAGCCAGCCCGGATAACCGTATTCTGCATAATGATAGAGTCACGTACTACTGCGCCTTCCTCAATCACCACACCACAGCCTATGATCGTGTTATAAACCTTCCCATAAATCTCGGAGCCATCCCCCACCAGGCAGCGCTCAATCACAGAATCGGATGAGGCAAACTGCGGCGGCAGGATGTCATTCTTCGTGTAAATCTTCCAGAATTCCTCATAAAGATTGAATTCCGGGATAATGTCAATCAACTCCATATTGGCTTCCCAATACGATCCCAGAGTGCCAACATCCTTCCAGTAACCATTAAACTCATAGGCCACGAGCGTCTCGCCTTTTTCATGGCAATATGGGATCACATGCTTTCCGAAATCACACCCGCTCTGTTCTGAAAGGGCTAAAAGCGCTTCTTTCAGGGCTTTCCACGTGAAAATATAAATTCCCATGGATGCGAGGTTGCTCTTCGGCTGATCCGGTTTTTCCTGGAATTCAAGGATGCGGCCATTTCCGTCCGTAACAACCACGCCAAACCGGCTGGCCTCTTCCGGCGGAACAGGCATAACGGCAATGCTGACATCCGCATTGTGCGCCTTGTGATAGTCAAGCATCACTTCATAATCCATCTTATAAATATGATCGCCTGACAGAATCAGGACATAATCGGGATGGAAAGACTCCATGTAAGTAAGGTTCTGATAGATCGCATTCGCAGTACCGGTGTACCATTCTGTCTTTCCCACCTTCTCATAGGGCGGAAGGACGGTCACTCCTCCCACGTTTCTGTCAAGGTCCCACGGAATACCAATGCCGATGTGGCTGTTCAGGCGAAGGGGCTGATACTGAGTCAGAACGCCTACGGTATCAATGCCGGAATTAATACAGTTGCTGAGCGGAAAATCAATGATCCGGTATTTTCCCCCAAACGCAACCGCCGGCTTTGCCACCTTCGAGGTCAGCACACCCAGGCGGCTTCCCTGCCCGCCTGCCAGCAGCATTGCTATCATTTCTTTCTTAATCACGTTATCACCTCTGCTGTCAAAATATTGTTCAAGGCAGATTATACCACACCTTTTTTAAATAGTGAACATTTTTTACAATAATTTCTATATTTTTTCATGGTATTTATGATAAATAACAAGTCGAATAAATATAGTTGTTACTTTTCAGTACCATATGTTTTCATTTTTCTTCCGTTTTCGTCATTTCGTTTCTCCGTTTTTTTCTGATAGACATTTGGAAAAAACTGAGTATAATCAGATAAGGTGAATCTCTTTGATTCTTTCATAACAATGCTTCAAAACAGCAGGGCTTTCATATCCATACAGAAGGAGTTTTAAAAATGTATCAGATAAATTTTTCGCAGCCGATCCACATTCATTTTATTGGCATCGGCGGCATCAGTATGAGTGGTCTGGCAGCGGTGCTCCTGAACCGTCATTTTACAGTGACAGGTTCGGATTCCAGAAACAGTGAACTGACCGCCTGGCTGACCGGCCTGGGAGCACAGATTGCGATTCCGCAAAGTGCCGCGAACATAACAGATGATATTGACCTGATTGTATACACAGCAGCGATCCATCCGGACAACCCGGAATACGCGGCCGCGGTGGAAAAAAAGCTTCCTATGATGTCCCGCGCAGAGCTTCTCGGACAGTTGATGGACAATTATCCGACCTCTGTAGCCGTTGCCGGCACACATGGAAAGACAACGACCACTTCCATGCTTGCCCATATCATGATAGCACGGGAAATGGATCCGACCATCTCAGTCGGCGGCATCCTCCCCTCAATCGGCGGAAATGTACGGGTCGGCAATTCCGACTGCTTCCTGACCGAAGCCTGTGAGTACACAAATAGTTTTCTTCATCTGACTCCTCTGTACGGGCTGATTCTGAATATTGACGCGGATCATCTCGACTTTTTCAAAGACCTCGATGACATCCGTCATTCCTTTCGATTGTTTGCGGAGAAAATTCCGCCGGAAGGAACACTCATTATCCACGCGCAGGTACCAGATCTGGATACCTTTACCGCTGGGCTTCGCTGCCGGGTTGTGACCTTTGGCACCGGCTGCGGCGACTATCACGCGGAAGATCTCACTTGGGATGCGATGGGCTGTGCCAGCTTTGATCTGTATCATTCTGACAGGCTCTTTGGCCATTTTACCCTGAACGTACCCGGTGAGCACAACGTAGGGAATGCAGCCGCGGCGATCGCCTGTGCGGATCTGCTTGGGGTTCCGGCAAGCTGCGTCGCAGAGGGGCTTTCCAGTTTTACCGGTACAGACCGGCGCTTTCAGAAAAAAGGTGTGATCGGCGGTGTAACAATCATCGACGATTACGCACATCATCCGACCGAAATCCGTGCAACGCTGCGTGCGGCGCATCAGTTCCCGGCAAAGCGGATCTGGTGTGTATTCCAGCCTCACACCTATTCGCGCACCAAAGCGCTGCTCGATGAATTTGTGGATGCGCTTACACTGGCAGATAAGGTTGTGCTGGCTGATATCTATGCGGCACGGGAAAAAGACACGCTCGGTGTCAGCTCCGATCTGCTGCGTGAAAAGCTTGAAGAAAAAGGAAAAGAAGCCTGGTATTTTCCGACCTTTGATGAAATAGAGACCTTCCTGCTGGAAAATTGCCTTCCCGGCGACCTGCTGATCACGATGGGCGCAGGAGATGTCGTACGAATTGGCAAGAAGCTGCTGGGACAATGATTTACTATAAATAACAGAGCCACTGCTTTCCTCTCGTGGCCCTGAACAGAAAAGCCGCCCCCTGTAAAACCAGAGGCGGCTTTTGACATTTTATCTTCTATCCGTTTTTCCTGTGCGTTGCCAGGAATTTATTGATCCTCGCGGTCGGCGTGAGCAGATCGCTCATGGAGCCGTCATGATTCAGCGTATCAATGATCAGCGCAATGTATTTGCTCAGATCACAACCGGTATAGTAAGGTTTCGAGAGCAGTTCCGGCGACTGGTAGACCAGATTCGTCGTCACCAGCGCGTCAAAGAGCCCTTCCTCATACGCCTTGTCGAACTTCTCCAGACTCTTCGTAAACAGGCCAAATGTCGCACAGATCAGAACGCGCTTCGCCTTTCTCTTTTTCAACTGTCTGGCGGCGTCAATCATACTGTTGCCGCTGACAATCATGTCGTCAATGAGAACCACATCCTGCCCCTCGATGTCTCTGCCGAGGAATTCATGCGCGACTATAGGGTGCTTCCCATTCTCCAGGCGGGCATAATCACGCCGCTTGTAGAACATCCCCATATCAACGCCAAGCAGATTTGCCATGTAAATCGCACGCCCGGCAGCTCCTTCATCCGGGCTGATCACGGTCAGATGCTCCGGATCGATCTTCAGATCTGGTGCAGTGCGAAACAGCCCTTTGATAAACTGATAAACCGGAAGAACCGTCTCGAATCCGTGAAGCGGGATCGCGTTCTGCACCCGCGGGTCATGCGCGTCGAACGTAATAATATTTTCCACGCCCATCTTCGCCAGCTCCTGCAAGGCAATCCCGCAGTCCAGGGACTCGCGCCCTGCCCGTGTAAACTGGCGGCTCTCATAAAGAAACGGCATAATGACATTGACCCGGCGCGCCTTGCCGCCAATCGCGGCAATCACACGCTTCAAATCCTGATAATGGTCGTCCGGCGACATGCGGTTCGTATAACCATTCAGGGAATAGGTGAGACTGTAATTGCATACGTCCACCAGAATATAGATATCCTTGCCGCGCACGGAATCATTCACCTGCCCTTTCGCCTCACCGGAGCCAAAGCGCGGCACATCCGTACTCACCAGATAAGAAGATTTATCATAACCCAAAAGCAGCGGGCTGCCCTGATGCTCATGTACACGCTCCGATCGCCAGTTGACAATATGGGCATCAATCTTCCTGCCCAGCTCCTCGCAGCTTTTCAGCGCGATAATGCCCAGATCCCCGACCGGGATCGAATCCAGATTCCGCTCATAGCCAGTCTGCATTTTTTCCTCCTCAAACCTGCACAGCGCAAAGCAGGTATTCTTCCGTAAAATCTGTTCGTAATCGCATGCGTTTTACTATTCTCTGACAGTAAAAACCGCTTCCATCATACCATAAAACCTCACACGGTCAAGTCCCCATAGCGATCTTTTTTCAAAACATATGCTTTGATCCTTTTATTCTCTCTGCCGCGCGGCAAGCTTTTTCTGAATCCGGATATCATCTCCAACCAGCCGCAGCATCCGGTAATCGCTGGAAATCCGGGACAGCACCCGCTCCGAATAACGTTCAGAAATCGCCGCCAGGGAGAGATTCGTCGAAATCATCGTACTCTTCCGGCGCAAAATCCGCTCGTTCAGAATCAGGAACAGACGGGAGGCGACAAAGGAATTCACCAGTTCTGTTCCGAGATCATCTATAATCAGGAGATCACATTCAAAAATATGCCGCTCCAGCTCACTCGCCTCGCTCTCATCCGTACGTCCGAAAGAAGAATCCGCCAACAGTTCAAACAGCCGAAACGCGGAAAAATAAATCACAGAATGGGTGCTCGCAAGCAGCTCGTTGGCTACGCAATGGGAGAGAAATGTCTTGCCAAGCCCGGTATCTCCGGAAAGAAACAGGTTCGCGGTTTCCCCTTCGTCAAACTCCCGCACAAAACGCTGACACTCGCTCAGGGCACGCGCTGCCAGCGCTGCCGCAGTGAGACCGGTAGATGGATCTTTTATCGTCTCTGAGTAGTATTCCAGCGAAAAATCGGAAAAATTCTCTTCCCGGATGTTTTCACGCAAATTCGACCGCGTGTAGAGCAGGTCAATCGTCGCCTGCCGAAAGCAGTGGCACTTTTCCTGTCCAATATATCCGGTATCCTGGCAGTCCGGGCACTGATAGTGGGGCGTCAGATAATCCTCGGAGAAACCATTTTCCCGCAAAAGCTGTGTTTTTCTCTCACTGATTTTCTCAATCTGTGCGCGAAGCGAAGCAATGGACGGCGGAGAACTCTCGTTTCCCGGCTCAGCAAGCAATGCACGCGCACACGCAGTGCTTGCCGCTGCAATCTGTGCGTCCAGCGCAGACAACTCCGGTATCCGCTGATAGGTCTCCTTCTCCCGCTCATGCAGCTCCTGCCGCGCCTGGTTCTGGCGTCGCTGATAATCCCGCATAATCTCATCATACTGCGTATTCGTCAGTCCCATACCTTTTCACCCCCTGATCTGTTCAGATTTTCTGAAAACCGCTGCTCACGGCTGACCGAACAGCTTCTTCTCCAGATTGTCATAATTGTACTCTCTCTGTGAGAAATTGTTAAACCGTCCTGCTCCGGCGGAATGTCCAGTCTTCTGGGCAGAATTCCGGGCGTTTTTCTTCACGCTCTGCTCCTGCTCCCATTTTGTATCCGCAGCCTCCACCTCTTTCATCGAATGGACGCCAGCTGTATGCCACTCAGTCAAAATCTTGTCGGCATACTGAAAATTCGGCTCATGAATCTGCCGGATCGTGCGGCGGCAGGCTTCTAGAATCAGTTCCAGATCAAAGCCGTACTCTCTCAGCCAGCGGTCAATGCTTTCCTGCTCCTGCGGTGCCGGATTCCGGCCTTTGAGACCAAATTCTTTCATAACGGCATAATAGTTCTTATTGTAAATGCTTGACTCCTTTTTAGCTTCCTGCACGGTTGTGACCCCGGCTTCCGCCCAACCCTGCGCCACCTTTCGCATATAAAAACGGCTAAACGAACCGCGCATAATACAATATTCCAGCAGATATTCCAGCAAATCCGTCGAAAATCCAAGTGTGTGGTAGTAATAAACAAAATCCTGCTGTTCCGTCGAAGAAAGTGGCCGCTTGAGATATTGCTCCGCCACAAAATAAAGCTCCCGGATATCCTCCTGCGCCGACGGTTCCAGCTGGGAAAGCATCGGGGAGGCTTCCTGGGAAGACTCATCCGGCTTCACCGTCTCCTGGGCATGGACGCCTGCCTCCTCCTGCCCCTTTCCGCTGTCATCCTGGTCTGTACTTAACTCCGGCCGCTGCCCGGCAGCACCGACGGCAGCTTGCTGCGGCCATTTTGCGTGCTCTTCGCGCTTGTCACTGCGGCAGGGATCGCAGTAAGAAGTCATACCGTCGCTGTAGAGATCTGATGTCTCCTGCAGCGCATCCGCAAGAATCACCGGCGTAGAATAATACCCCGGATCCAGGAACGTCACCGATTCCAGTGTCCCATCTGCGGAAAGCTTTAAACGAAGCAGGTTCTGCCGCTCCCAATAGGTCAGCGCCCGCTGAACATCCTTTTCCGTGTGTTCAAACACATCCGCAATCGAGGAAAGGGACAACTCCCGCCCGCTGTTCGCACAACGGAGCAGATAAAGATAGACTTTGACAAATTCCCCATTCGCGTGGGGCATATACTGGTCAATAAATGAATTCTGGATCACCGTAGATCCTTCTGGATTATCTGTATATATTTTCATCGCCAAACGCCTTCCCCGTCCATTTTCTCTTACAGAATCCGGGAAAAAAGAAATGCTCACTGCCTCCGGATTCTGCCTGCTTCCGCTTCTCTGGTACTGCAGGCTGCGATACCAGCCCAAACCGATACCTTCCTTTTCATCTGTGAAAGAGTATAACATAATTCTCCCAAAATGAGAACCGATACTTTTCCACAGAAGCAAACGGTTGTCCCAGCCACTTATCCTGTGGATAATGTGGATAATGTGGATAACTGGTTGACAATAATTCACTTTTACAAATTCAAGCCCCCAAAAATGACGGTTTCTGTCGAATAATTATGTAAATCTCGTTATCCACAAACCTTTCCCCTTTCCTCCCAAGTCGCGGTGTGAATAAAAGTGTGGATAATGTGAATAACCCGGGAAAAACCAGCAAATAGCCAGCCTCCCGGGTGTGTAAAAAATGTTCGTAACAGTTCAGGACAACACCCGGCGAGGGGCCGGATGCTTGCTGCCACTACGTTTAATTTACTTTAATCACGCCTTTTACGATATCTGCCTTATTATCCACGCAGGAATCCAGTGCATTCTGAATGTCGTCCAGTTCAAAATAATTCGTCACAATATCTTTAATATGAATTTTACCGGAAGATACTGCGTCAATCGCCATCGGATAGATATTGCGATAGCGGAACACTGTCTTGAACGTCAGCTCTTTGTCAAGCGCCGTCCCGATCGGAAGCGTCATATCACCGGATGGACTGTAGCCGACAAAGACAATCGTCGCACCCTTTTTCGCCGCACGGATCTGCTGCTGAGCAGTAATCTGTGAGCCAGCCGTCTCAATGCCCAGGTCAAAGCCCGCGCCTCCGGTAATCTCTGTAATCCTTGCCACGGTATCCTCTTTCGCGCCATTGATCACCTCATCTGCGCCCAATTCTTTTGCTTTTTCCAGACGCTTGTCCATCACGTCCACAACGATGACTTTGGAAACTCCCCTCGCTTTCAGAGAAAGAAGAGATACCAGGCCAATGCAGCCTGCTCCGGTCACAACCGCCGTCTGTCCCAGATGTGCATCCCCCTGATTTGCTGCGTGCATACCAACTGCCAGCGGCTCAATCAGCGCGCCTTCCATCGTGCTTACATTATCCGGGAGCTTAAAGCACAGCCCCGCTTCATGCGCCACATATTCCTGGAAGACGCCATCCACCGGCGGCGTCGCGAAGAAAACAACATCCTTGCACAGGTTATATTTTCCCTGCTTGCAGAATTCGCAATGGCCGCAGGTCTTGCCAGGCTCCAGTGCTACACGGTCGCCAACCTTCAGGTTCTTCACATTCCCACCAACCTCGACAACCGTACCTCCCGCCTCATGTCCGAGCACAAACGGCGGCTTCACGATAAAGTCTCCGATTCTCCCCGCCTCATAATAATGCAGGTCTGAACCGCAGATCCCCACGTACTCAATTTTTACCAGGACTTCATCCTCCTGGGGTACCGGGATTGGCCTCCTTTGGATCTCAACCTTGCGGATGTCGGTCATAACCGCTGTTTTCATTGTTCCATCCATAGCTTCATTTCTCCTTTCTTTGATTCGTATCTATAATAATCCCAGGGTAAAAATCCCCTGATACCACGGATTACTCGTTCACTTAGGAACTGTTAAGAATTAACTTTGCAGATGACGCAGTATAGAAAGATTTAGACAAGTCAGATGTAAAGATTCATTCTTTAACAGGTCCTTACTTCCGATAACTAACGTCCGGACCCAGGTAGGACGGCAGAAGTTTTGTTCCTTCTTTTACCAGCGTGAAGCGCTCCAGGGCAATCCCGGCGTCTCCTGCATAAACGGTAATCCGGTTCAGTCCTTCTTCAATGCTTATACGCGTATCAGCCTTGTGCTCCTGGTCAAGCACCGCCTGGCACCAGTCGGCACAGCCCGGATCTCCGCCCCGATAACCGTCGCCGGTGATGTTCACTGTTTCCGCCTTCTGACCATTGACGGAAACGCCCAGCCGGAGCATTCCGCCATAGACAAGCGGATTTGCCGGAGAAGTGTGCAGTGTCAGAGTGTATTCTCCGGCCTCTTCTGCCCAAACCTCCCAGGTAAGAGACGGAGCACTGCCCTCGTTCCAGTCATTTTCCCCGAAAATCGCCGTAGTCGGAAATACCTTCACCGCCGACCCATATTTTCCGTACTCTTTCAAAACTTGGAATGCTGCTCCGGCTCCTTCCTCCAGGCAGCAGCTGCTTTCTGTAAAATCACACGCGTCCCAGACGCAGACGCCGTCCTGAATCAGAAAAGCCCCTTCCGGAACAGCGCTCAGATCTTTTATTCCTGCCCGGATGAGCAGCGGCACACGCTCTCTTCCAGCGACTACCGCGCAGCGAAATTCCACAAGATCTTTTTCTGCTGGTATCGCCCCCTCCCGCATATCTCCGCTATCGCTCCGGTCGGTGCTCAACGCCTGCCACTGGCAGGCAGCACCGGCGGCAGGTTGCGGCGTCCATTTCGAGATCGCTTCGCGATGGACGCCGGCTGCTGGAAGCTTCTCCCGCAGGAATCGGATCCGCACTTCCGTGAGCAGCTCCGTGCTTCCTTCTGACGGCGTAATCGCGAAGCAGTCATTCTGTCCCTCAATTTTCCAGTCAACCGCGCCCTGTCCGCCGTTTGCCACCTCAAGAACAACCTCGTCGACTCCCGCATTTTGGAAATCATCGATCACCAGCGGTACCGGAAAGTACTGATTCGTAAAAGTCTCCGTACGGTCTTCACGCGAAACAACCAGACGCGGATGGTTCGGAAGTGTCATCATATGGCGCACCGGATAGCGGTAATCCTCATCATTCCAGTTCACAAAGCCGATGTGCTCCTCGCGCTCCATGCCGCTCCATTTCCCGCCTTTAAAGGCTGCCATCTGTGCGGCAAGTGCTTTATCCCTCGCAATGCACGCCTCCAGGCTCTCCCCATACTGATTTGCAATCGCCTTGCCCTGCGCGCTGTACAGATGGTTCAGACCCGCGTACAAATGCATCTTCAGAAGATTCGCAATTCCGGCTGCCGGGAAATAGATGGTGCTGTAGTAGCCGTCCCCGCAAGGCAACTTCTCCAGTGCTTTTCTCAGTTCTTCGTTTTTCTGCTCCAGAGCTTCCGCGCGGGCAAGCATTTTTTTCGCTTCACCGTAATGCGCCGGGTGATAAATCGTATCGTTCAGCGCCTCCGCCCTCCGCAGGCTGTGAAGCTGCGTGGACTCTTTCAGCACCCAGGTAATATCGGCCAGCTGCTCCTCATTCACATAAAAGCCAAACAGAGAGCGAACCCAGGACGCGGGGTAATCAAGTGTATTTTCGTAGCCTTTTTGTCCGTAACTCTCAAAATCATACGCCAGCGACAGGAAATAGCCCAGCGGATACTCGTTAAATTTGACGTCGCCTACATTGAGAATCCATACATCGCGGATGCCATATTCCCAGGCCTGCGTCATCTGCTCCCAGATCTTAGTAAGCGGCGTGGAATTCACCCACTCATAGGAAATCGGGCTGCCGTGGTAATCCACATGGTAATACATCCCGTAGCCGCCCGGATGCGGACGCAGCTTTCCGTCCGCTGTACCGGACGTCCTGTCGCCCTCCTGGATGCGGCAGAAATCCTGCGGCAGCGCACGCATATTGTTAAAATTATCCTCGCAAAACATCAGCGTCACATCGTCCAGCTCTTCAAAATCCCGCAGTCCTGCGGACTCGCTGTTTCCAAAGAAGTAATCCTCCACTTCCTTATAAATAGCGAGAAGCTGCGGCACCTGCTTCAGATCCGGATTGATATGCTTCGCAATCAGCTTTCTCTGCTCCGTGATGATCTCCTTCAGCTGACGGACGTTCTCCTGCACCGTAACGCCTTCGCCCAGCAATTTCGAGTCATTTTCCCCGCGCATGCCGATCGTCGGAAAAATATTTTGCCCTTTCACACGGCTTAAACCGTCTTCCCAGAACTTCAGCAGGCCTTCCTTATTTTTCTCATAACTCCAGTCATTTCCATACGGAGAGTTCTCACCTTTGAAAATGGAAAATTCCTCGCCGGAGCGCATACAAGGCTCGTGATGGGACATCCCGATAAAAATACCGTACTCCGTCGCCAGTTCCATCGAGGCAAGCCCAGGCCCGTCCAGCAAAAAGGAGGAAGACCACATCGCCGGCCAAAGATAATTGCCCTTCATGCGCAGCAGGTATTCAAATATTTTGTCGTACATTTCGGCGGTAAAGCCCTTATAGTGCGAGAAAGTCCAGCTTCCAAAGCACGGCCACTCATCGTTGATAAAAAACCCGCGGTATTTGACCGAAGGTTCCTTCGAGATACCGTTCTTTACCGGAATCACAACCGTCTCCTTTTCCTCTTCCGTCAGTTCTGCCGCGTGATCAGTAAGGAGCACACTTCCAAGCTGAGGAGGCGCGACATCTCCCCAGAAGCCCCAGGCAGTCACACCGAGAAGCTCCGACAGATGAAACATCCCGTAGATCGTTCCAATCCGGTCACTGCCCACAATCACAAGCCCCTGCTCAATCTCCGGCAGCGGGTGCTCCACCAGATAAAAGCCGTAGCTCTCCCATCTGCCTTTCAGCGCGCCCAACTCCGGAATTCTCTCCGCCAGCGTATCCGCCAGAGCGTCATGCCCCAGCTCCGCGACCACAATCGCCTGCGGCAGCTTTCTGTATGGTATCGCCCCCTCCCTCTGGTCGGCGGCAGCTTGCGGCGTCGATTTTGAGTCCGCTTCGCGTACGACGCCGCTACCCGGTAAAATAATCTGGCTTTTGGCCCCTGTCACCGCCTCTACATCAACGGCTACTTTCACACCAATCCTGCGGATTCCCTGCCCTGCCGCAGGATCCAGGATTACATTTATATAACCATCCAATCTCAATTCTGCCATAATTTTATCAGTCCTTTCTGATTCGACTATGAGCCTATTGTATAATGTTTCTCCCATTCCTGCTCTGAAAAAATTGCTTAGATTTTCTCATATTTTGCTATGCAGACCAATGCAGATCAGCGGAAAGAAAACCAGTGAAAATCAAACTGGCAGCCCGGCAGGAAAACAAAGCTTATCTTCTTTTTCCCACGGATCGGCCCGACCGCAAAGGTCTGTTCACTCTGACCGCCCGCATATTCCAGGACAAAGCGCTCTCCAATTGCTTCTTCCGCCGCTGCCTCATCCGATTCTGCTGCTTCCACGCGCAAAACGATGCTGTTTTTCTCAAGCGGAGTCATTCCTGCAATCGTGATCTGACCAGCACCCGTTTCGCCAAAATCCATCTCGCCAAATTCCAGCGTAACATTGTTGCCAATTCCGCGCACCCATTCGCCATCCCGCGTAAAGCAGTCGCCATAGACGCTTACACAATCCAAAGCGTTCTGCCGCTCATACGCACGGATCTGGCGGGCAAAGGAAAAGCCTTTGATGTGAACCTTTTCATGCAAAACAAAGCACAGGCTCGTCACGCCCCGCAGATGCCGGTTCAGATGATACGTCTCCGCCTGATAGGTATTCCAGATCGACGGCTTCTGATAAATCACATCCCCGATCAGTTCCGCGCCCGGCTCACCAGGCATCCCCTCGTAAATCTGGATTCGGTGCGGTTCCCCTTCCAGGGCGAAAACCGGCAGCGTGATCTCATTTGAGCCTTCCGGCCCAAAATCGATGCCATGATACCCCACCTGCGTCTCCCCATCACGCCCGGTTGCCACGCCGTGCTCATTTCCATTTCCCGGCTCGCCCCGGCTGTAATCATAGAGACCGCCCGAGATAAAACCATACGGATCCAGGAAAGCGGTTCCCAGGCTTTCGGCGGTAAATTCCAGCTGAGAAATCATGCGCACACTTTCTTTTTCACTTCCGGTATCACCCTTTTTTTCCGGTTGGCGGCCGTTTGCGGCATCCATTTCCAGACCGCTTCCCGACGGACGCCGGCTTTGTGATGTACAGCGCAGGCGGAATTTCCCATCACTCTTCGCCCGAACCAGGACACACGCGTCCGCGGTTTCCAGTTCTGGCCTTTCCTTAAGCAGCTCATCCGAAAGCTCCAGCGGCTCCACTGTGGCAAGCGGCAGCGGAATCCCGGAATCATCCACCACGCTCCAGGCAAGCGACCGGTCCGTCGCAGCCGCAGGGCAGATAGTAGCGGTCACAATTGTCTCCGGATGTTCCTTCGCAAGATGAATCCCATCCAAACTTTTCAGGCGAATCGCACGCACAGGGATATCCTCCAGGCCTTTCTCCTCTTTACCGACATCGTTCGTCGGCGACTGACAGGCAGCACCGGAGGCTGCTTGCGGCGTCCATTTCGAGCACACTTCGCGTGAAATGCCGCGGGCGGGATCCGCCAGAAATGCCAGCGGACTGCTGCCCGGTTCGGGCGTTCCCTCTGCCACCGGCACCGTCAGCACCGCCGCGGGGAGTCCCGGCGACGTGACGGTCACCACCAGTTCCCCTGATTCTGTCCCGGTCTTCGCCACCGCGAGAAGTTTTCCGCTAAAAAGCCTGCGGCTGCCGCTTTTATAGCTTTCCCGGTCCGTGCTGTCTCCATTGTCCGTGCCGACCAGCGCACCAGCGCCCGTCACAGAAACCTGCACCCGGTTCACCGCATTTTCCACCGGATTCCCATCCGCGTCTTCCATTGTAATTTCCACAAAAAGAAGATCGTTTCCATTCGCCGTAAGTTCCTTTGACGGTGCAGCCGCTTCCTGCAGCAAGATTTTCGCGGCATCGCCAAAAGACCGGTGCGCCTCTTCCGCAATCACGATCCCTTTTTCATCATATGCTTTTGCGCGAATCTCTCCCGCCTGATACAGCACGCGCCAGGTCGCGGAAATATGGCGCTCATCCAGAATCTTCTTTCCCTGGCTCTCCCCATTCAAAAACAGCTCCACCGCAGGCGCGTTGGAGTAAACGCGCACATCAATCTCCTGCCCTTCGTTGTAATCCCAGTAAGGAAACAGGTGCACCATCGGATTTTTCCGGTAATCCGTCCACGCCGCCTGATAGCAGTAATAGGAATCCTTCGGGAAACCCGCCGTATCCACCTGTCCAAAGTAGGAATTTTTCGTGTGATAAGGTGTCGGTTCTCCGATATAATCAAATCCAGACCACAGAAACTGCCCGCAGGAAAACGGGTGATCCCACTCCGCCGCAATACAGTCTTCATGCGACTTCGCGCCCCAGCTCGTCGTTGAGTTTCCGAGCGAGGAGCACTGTTCGTCCTCATCCGCCAGTACCGATTTCGTGTAAGGGAAGTGATAAATTCCGCGGCTCTGCACCACTGAACCCGTCTCACTGCCGTAAATCACCCAATCCGGATGTTTTTCATGATGCTCGTCATAATAATTTGCTCCATAATTATAGCCCGCCAGCTTTACAATGTCCGCGCACTTCTGCGCGTTCTCCCACGGCATATAATTCGAGCCAATCGTCGGATGCGCGTTTCCAAGCGGGTCATGCTTCGCCACCTCCGCAAGCAGACGGCGCGTCCACTCCTGGCCTTTTTCACTGGCATGCGTATCGTGAATTTCATTTCCAATGCTCCACATAATCACACTCGGCCGGTTGCGGTCCCGCCGAATCCAGCTCGCCACATCCGCCGGATACCATTCCGGGAAAAACCGCGCGTAATCGTAAGGCGTCTTCGGCGATTCCCACATATCAAACGCCTCCGACACCACCAGAATCCCCAGCCGGTCCGTCAGCTCCATCAGCCCCGCGGCCGGCATATTATGAGAAAGACGGATCGCGTTAGTTCCCATCTCCTTCAGAATCCGCAGCTTCCGCTCCATCGCCTGCGAATGGAACGCGCTGCCCAGGCAGCCAAGGTCATGATGGTCACAAACCCCGTTCAGCTTCACCTTTCTGCCATTTAAAAGGAAGCCCTTCTCCGGAAGAAACTCCGTCGTGCGGAAGCCCACCATCTGCTCCTCGCTCTGAATCGTCTCGCCACACCTGGTTAACTCCACACGCAGACGGTAAAGATACGGGTTCTCAATATCCCAGCGCACCGGATTCACCAGCTGGCCGTAAAGCTGATACAAAAAATGCGTCTCACATCTTCTGCCATAGACGCTGCCGCACTGGTTCTCACCGCGCGATATGCCGCAGTCTGATTCTTTCTCTTGCTGAGGCTCTCCCTGTCCGGACAGAACAGCAGTGCCCTCCGCATCCAAAAGAGTAAAATGTACGTTGAAATCACCACACGAAAAATCACGTCCGGACACTTCCGCCTGAAGCCATACCTCCCAGATATCCCGATTCCCGTCATCCAGGTTCATTGCCGAATTGAGCGGTTCTCCGTTTTTCCCATCCGCCGATAAAGCAATCATTTTCTGATCCGCCGCAGAAGGGACAGCATGAAAATAAATCCCATCCGCGACCAGATACTGCTCGTGCGTCGTGCACAGCCACACATTGCGGTAAATGCCCGCGCCGGAATACCAGCGGCTGTTCGGATTGCGGAAATCCACCGTCACCAGCAGCTCATTTTCCCCATCCTTCAGCTTGTCCGTAATCTCAAACTCAAACGCAGAATAGCCATACTTCCACTCCCAGACCTGCTCTCCGTTCAGGTAATAACGGCTGTCCATATATACGCCGTCAAAGCGCAGAAATACCCGCTCATCCGGCTGCCTCTTCCATGAAAAAATCTTCCGGTAACGGCCGAGGACATCCTCGTAAAAAGTCTCCGTGCTATAAATCGCCCAGTCATGGGGCAAACCTACAGGAGAAAATGCTTCTTCGTTTTTGGAAAATTCCCAGTTGTCATTGAATAATCGCATTCCGTTGATTCCTCCAGTTTATCTGTTCTATTTCTTCCTTGCGGGTAACAGTTACCCTTGTGATAAAATTGTTAGCGTTACCTCAGATTGCTATCTGTTTCACCACAATTTCCTTATACCGCGGGTACCCCTCCTGTTCCATCCGCACAGTCAGACTTCCCTTTTCATCCTTTATGAATTGATAAAGATTATATTCCCCGCGCTGATATGCGTAATCTTCCCCATTATCCTGAAAATGCGTGTATTCGGCTGCGCCAGGAGTGGTCAGAAGAAACAGCTTATCATATGGCTTTTCCCCCACATACGCCATTGGCTCATAAGTCGGAATGATGCTTCCGGCTTTGATAAACAGCGGGCAGACATCCAGCGGGGCGTCGCAGCAGACATACTGCCGTCCTTCATAAGCTTTGCCGCTCCAGTAATCATACCAGACGCCTTCCGGCAGGTAGACCATCTTTACCACCGCTCCCGGCTCGACCACCGGAGCGACCAGCAGATTCTCTCCCACCAGAAATTCGGTGTTCAGATTGTATGTATTCGGGTCGTCCTCATAATGGAGAACCAGCGGCCGCATAATAGGCAGCCCGCTTTGCTCTCCCTGATAAAACAGGTCATATATATATGGAAGAAACTCATATCTCAGCGTTACGTATTTTCGGTAAATTGCGGTGATCTTCTCGCCAAACTGCCACGGCTCCTGTCTTCTGGTGCTTTTCGCAGAGTGATTGCGGAACAGCGGGGAAAAACAGGCCGCCTCCACCCAGCGCGCCATCAGCTCCGGCGTCGCATCCTCTCCAAAGCCGCCGATATCCGTCCCGGCAAAAGCAAACCCGCTCATGCCCAGATTGCAAAGCTGCGGAATCATCATCTGCAGATGGCTCCACAGGCTCTGGTTGTCCCCTGTCCACACCGTCGAATATTTCTGCGTCCCGGCATAGCAGGCGCGCGTGATCACAAACGGCCGACGATCGCTGTATTTCCGCAATCCCTCGAAGGCCGCTTTGCTCATACAGTGCCCATACAGATTGTGCATTTCCGCATGATCCGTCGTTCGTTCCTCATTCGAAAAGACCACATCCGCGGGAAGCTGCCCGCGAAAGCTCGCCGGCTCATTCATATCATTCCAGATTCCGGCTGCGCCCAGATCCAGCAGGAACTTTTCATGCTCACCCCACCAGCCGCGCACTTCCCTGCGGCCAAAGTCCGGATACACGGCATCCCCTGGCCACACCTCATTGGCATAAATCTCTCCATCCGTATCTAACGCAAAGAAACCCTGCTCCTTGCCCTCTTCGTACATAAAATAGCCGTCTTCTTTTTTCACCCCGGGGTCCAGAATCATTACCACCTTAAAGCCATCTTCCCCAAGTGTTTTCACAACAGCGCCGGGAGCCCCCATCGCCTCTTCATCCCAGGTAAATACCTTAAAATGATCCATATAATCAATATCAAAATGAATCACATCACAGGGAATCTCTTCCTCGCGATACTTTCTGGCCACTTCCAGAAAATCCTCCGCACAGTCATATCCCCAGCGCGACTGCTGATGACCGAGCGTCCAGAGCTGCGGCAGCGGCGTCCGTCCGGTCAGCCAGGTATAGTTCCGGATGACAGAAGCAATACTTCCCCCGCCAATGATATAGAAATCCAGATTCCCGTCGTCCGCACCGTAAAAGAAATAATCCGGATTCTCCTTGCCCAGATCAAAATAGCTGTGATAAGAATTGTCAAAAAACAGCCCGCAGGAAAGCTCCTTCCGCTTACAAATCAAAAACGGAACACTCTTATACAGCGCGCGGAACTGCTCCGTATGCGCCTGCGGATTATCTGTATTCCAATTTTCATACTCATAATCCCGTTTATTCAAAAACCCGGTTTTATCGCCCAGACCGTAAAAGCAATCCTCCTCTTCCAGTCTGCATACAAGCTGCACCGGATAGTTTTCCTTTCTCATATGGGAAACGTCATGCCCTTCCGCCTCAATCAGCTGCAGCTGCCGCTCACTCAAAACATTGGAGATGGTGCGTTCCCCGTCCCACGTCCGCAGAAGCTCGCGCCCCTTTTCATCCGTCACGCAGATGTACAGATCCTCACCAAGCTCCAGCCGAAGCGCTCCGGCCGCGGTGATTCCCTCCCTGGTCTTTTGCACACCAGTCGCAATGCCGCGCGCTTCAGTCATTTGCGCTTCCGTGCAAATGACTGCCATCCCGGCTTCCTGCTTCGCCGAAAATGTGACCGGAATTGCCTTCTCCCCCTCAACCGCCTGTGATTCCTGCTCCTGCCTTTTGAGCGGCACAAACACATGGATCAATTCCGGCGTAAGAATTGTTACCTCAATCTCCTGATTTTCAAAATGAGCCAAAACCCGGTTCCCATCCACTTCAAAAGTGCGCAGTCTCCCTGTCTTCATACGGTTCATCCTTTCGTACATTTTATCTTCTTATTTCAAATACAGAATATACGTAACTAACTCAGCAACCACCAGTTCAACTGGTGGTTTGATTTTGGCCCTCCAAA
>JAJPWX010000029.1 GCA_021205755.1 Lachnospiraceae bacterium
CAATCACATCAAAGGAGCTTATGCTTACATCAAATAACTTCGTGAAACAACCCTGACGTTTTCAGAGTTGTTATTGCTGACCTTTCCTTTTCGTGTTATACTACTTATAAAAACAATATACCAAAGGGAAATGCAGAGAAGCAGTGACAAAGGGGTCACAGGTAAATGCGCGTAGCCGGTTTTTCTGCGAGGGAGATGCTATGAAGTTTGACGTGAAAAAGGACGTGAAGCGAACGATCGTCATCTGTTTTGCGGCGCTGATTATGGCCGCGAATATCAAGACATTTGTAAGGACCGGCGGGCTTTATCCGGGCGGTGTGACGGGACTGACGATTTTGATTCAGAGGGTGGCGCTTTTGTATTTTGAGGTGGAGGTGCCGTATACGCTGGTGAACCTGCTGCTGAATGCGATTCCGGTGTATATCGGGTTCCGCTTTATTGGGAAGAAGTTCACGCTTTTTTCCTGCCTGATGATTGTGCTGACGAGTACGCTTACGGATCTGCTTCCGGGGATTGTGATTACTTATGATACCCTGCTGATCAGTATTTTTGGCGGCCTGATCAATGGATTTGCCATGAGTCTCTGTCTTCGCATGGGAGCCACGACGGGAGGGACGGATTTTATCTCGATTTTTCTTTCGGACAGGAGAGGAATGGATTCGTTTAATTTGATCCTGGGGTTTAATGCGGTGATTCTGGCAGTGGCCGGCGTGCTGTTTGGCTGGGATAAGGCTCTGTATTCGATTATTTTTCAGTTTACTTCGACGCAGACGCTCCATATGCTGTACAGGAAGTACCAGCAGCAGACTCTGTTTATCGTGACGAATACGCCAGTCGAAGTCTGTGAGGCGATTAATGAGGTCAGCAGGCACGGGGCGACGATTTTAGACGGGCTTGGCGCGCATGACCATCAGGAGCGCAATGTCGTGTACTCTGTGGTGTCGGGTGAGGACAGCAAGCGGGTGATCGCGGCGGTGAAAAAGACGGATCAGGGGGCTTTTGTGAATGCGATCCGGACGGAGCAGCTGTCCGGTCGGTTTTATCAGAGACCGGAGGAGTAAAGGGAACGAAAAACGATTACAAAATCTTCTTGCAATTTTGTTTCTGTCTCCTATAATTAGGTAGGTACCTAACTATAGGAGGCTGTTTTTTTGGAAAAGATTGTGAAGGAGATGGATCTGCTGAAATGCTAAAATATCTGAAAAAGTACTGGTTTTACTGTTTGCTTGCACCGCTGTTTATGATGGGCGAGCTGTCGATGGATCTGCTGCAGCCGGATATGATGGCGACGATTGTGGATGACGGGGTTCTGGCGTCGAATATGGAGGTTATTCTGTCGGAAGGCATCCGCATGGTATTGCTGGTGTTGTTTGGCGGTACCTGCGGGGTACTTTGCGGGGTTTTTGCGAATATTGCGGCGCAGGAATTCGGGAATGATGTCCGCAAGGATCTTTTTTCGCGCATTATGGATTTTTCCTTTGAGCAGACGGATCGTTTTACGACGGGCTCGCTGGTGACCAGGATTACGAATGACGTGACGCAGGTGGAGCAGATGGTGATGATGTCTGTACGCTCTCTGGTGCGGTGCGTATTTATGTTTGTGGGCGGCATTGTGATGCTGTATCGCCAGTCGCCGCGATTTGCGCTGGTGGCGGCCTGCGGCCTGCCGTTTGTGACGGTGATTGTTGTTTTTACGCTGAAAAAGGTGTCGCCGCTCTATACCGTTATTCAGCAGAAGCTTGACCGGGTGAATTCTGTCATGCAGGAAAACATTGCCGGCGCCAGGGTGGTGAAAGCATATGTCAGAGAAGAACATGAACTGGAGCATTTTTCAGAAGCAAACGATTCTCTGTGCGACACGAATCTTCAGGCGCAGACGATTCTTGCGTTTTTGAATCCGGCGGTAAATATTGTGCTGAACCTGTGCGTGGTGGGGGTTTTGTATGTCGGAGGTTATACGGTGCAGCATGATGGCAGCATTACGCCGGGCCAGACGATGGCAGCGATCACATATCTTTCTCTGATTTTGATGCGCATTGTGTTTTTTGCGAATATTTTTCAGACCTTTACGCGCGCGTCAGCGTCGTGGAAGAGAATTCGGGAGGTTTTAGATACACCGGTCGTGCAGAGGGAAGAGATACCGGATGTTCACAGTCATTTTACAGGTTCAGGAGCCGGATGTGCGGCAGACGTGGACCGAAAAGGTGAGATTGAATTCCGCAATGTTTCTTTCGCCTACCCAGACGATCCGGAGAATCCGGTTCTGGATCATATTTCGTTTTCTGTGAAGCAGGGGGAGACGATTGCGGTCATTGGTTCGACCGGTTGTGGAAAGACCAGTTTGGTGCAGCTGATCCCGCGCTTTTATGACGCGACAGAGGGCGAGGTTCTGGTGGACGGCCAGGATGTGCGGAAATACTCGATGCGGGAGCTTCGGGATAAGATCGGGATTGTGCAGCAAAAAGCGGAGCTTTTTTCCAGGAGTATAAGCGAGAACATTCTCTGGGGGAGTGAAGAAAGGTATGAGGAAGAGGGAGCGAATCCGATTCGCGGTGCGTTGGGAGTGCCAGATGGGACGAAAGGTTCTGAGCAGGAGAAGCCAATGACGGTGTCGGATACAGACCATAAAGTGCGGCAGATGGAGGAAGTCAGCCGCGCTGCCCGGATTGCTCAGGCAGAGGATTTTATCCTGCGCACATCGGATGGCTATGAAACACAGGTGACAGAGGGAGGACATTCTCTCTCTGGCGGGCAAAAGCAGCGCATATCCATTGCCCGTGCGGTCATGAAAAATCCGGAAATCCTGATTTTTGATGATTCGGGCAGTGCGCTGGATCTGAAGACCGAAGCGGCGCTCTATGAGGCGCTGAACCGCGAGTTTGCGGATACAACGCGGATTATCGTGGCACAGCGGATTTTTTCTGTCAAAGGGGCGGACCGGATTCTTGTGCTGGATAACGGGCGTATTTGTGCGTCCGGGACACATGAGGAGCTTATGCAAAATTCTGATGTGTACCGGGAAATCTGCCGGTCGCAGCTGAAAAAGGGAGAGATCGGGGCATGATGATGGAAAACAGCAGTTTTACCCGGAACGACAGGAGGTGCTGGAATAATGGTGGAAAATAATCGAAATACGGGAGCGGCTTCTGTGCCCAAAGTGGATTTGCGCCGCCGCGCCCCGATGGGGCAGGATGTGGAGAAGCCAAAAAAGATGCGGGAAACGATTGGGCGTCTGGTGGACTATTTTATTCAGTCGAAAAATCTGTTACTCGGTTTGCTCCTTGCGGTCGTGGCGGTGACTGTCACCTCTTTGGCAGCACCGGCGCTACAGGGGCAGGCAATTGATGCGATTACGGAGCGCTCGTGGCAGGAATTCCGTACAATTTTACTTTGGTTGCTGCTGGTTTTTGTGGCAAACAGTCTTTTCAGCCTGGCGCAGACATTGCTTGCCGCGCGCTTAAGCCAGAGCATTGTGCGCCATATGCGTTATGATTTGTTTTATAAAATCGATCATCTGCCAATCGCTTATCTGGATCAGCACTCCAACGGAGATGTGATGAGCCGCATGACGAATGACATTGAGAACATTTCGAATACGGTCTCCCAGAGCCTGGCGTCGTTGCTTTCCGGCGTATTGACGATCATCGGGACGGTCGCGATCATGTTCTGGTATTGCCCGCAGCTGACGCTGATCACGATGCTGACGGTGATACTGACCGTGCTTGTAACAACGTTCATGTCCAAAAAGATGCGTGTCGTTTACCGCCGCCGCGCCGCCGCGCTCGGACGCCTGAACGGGCATTCTGAGGAAATGATTTCCGGTTACCGCACTGTGCTGGCCTATAATCGGCAGGAGCGTACAAAAGAGGAATTCCGGGAATTATCGGACCGCCTGACAAAAGAAGGAATCCGCGCGGAGATTCTCGGAGGGAGCATGGGGCCTCTGATGAACGCGATTTCCACGCTGGGCTTTGTGATTGTAGCGGCTTTCGGGGGCTATTTTGCCCTGCAGGGAATGATTACCATCGGCGTCATTTCCGCGTTTATCATTTACGCGAAGCAGTTTTCACGGCCGATCAATGAAATCGCCCAGCTGTATGGTTCTGTGCAGACTGCGGTGGCAGGCGCGGAGCGTGTTTTTGAGCTGATGGATCAGCCGGATGAGGACAACAGCGGTACGGAGACGATCGAGAATATGCAGGGAAATGTTTCCTTCCGCCACGTCAACTTTTCTTATCTTCCGGGCAAGCAGGTGCTGTACGATTTTAATCTGGAGGTGAAATCCGGGCAGAAAATCGCTCTGGTTGGGGCGACCGGAAGCGGGAAAACGACGGTTGTGAATCTGCTGATGCGCTTTTATCCGGTCGATTCCGGTGAGATTCTCATTGATGGGAAAAACATTATGGATCTGAAAAGAGACTGGCTGCGCCACAATACCGCTATCGTTTTGCAGGACACGGTTCTCTTTTCTGACACGATTGAAAATAATATTAAGTATGGAAATCCAAATGCGGACGATGTGACGATGATAAACGCGGCGGAAACGAGTAATTGCGCCGCATTTATCCGCCGCCTGAAGAATGGCTATCAGACGGTTCTGAAGCAGGCCGGAGCCAGCCTTTCCCATGGGCAGAGGCAACTTTTGAATATTGCGCGGGCGGTCATTGCCGACCCCAGGATTCTGATTCTGGATGAAGCGACGTCATCTGTGGATACCCGCACAGAGCAGGGCATCCAGGATGCGCTGGTGAATCTGATGAAAAACCGCACCAGCCTCATTATCGCGCATCGTCTTTCTACCATTCAGGACGCAGACCTGATTGTGGTTATGGATAAAGGCCGGGTGGTCGAGACCGGGACACACGATGAGCTGCTGCAAAAGCAGGGGACATATTATGGTCTGTATATGGCGCAGTTTGAAGGAAACAGAACCTGAAAAAATATCTGGACTTGAAAGAGAAAACCGTGTATGATAAGGAAAGACAATTAAGAAGAAAAGGAGGACCTTATTCTTATGTTGGAAGAGCTGAAGAAACTGGTTTATGAGGCGAATATGGAGCTTCCGAAGCGCGGACTGGTGACGTATACGTGGGGAAATGTGAGCGGCCTGGATCGGGAGAGCGGATATTTCGTGATTAAGCCGAGTGGTGTAGACTATGAATTGCTGTCGCCGGACGATATGGTGGTCATGGATCTGAACTGCAATAAGATCGAGGGCCGTTATAAGCCGTCATCGGATACGCCGACGCATGCGGAGCTGTATAAGGCTTTCCCGGAGCTTGGGGGTGTGGTTCACACGCATTCCCCGTGGGCAACCTCGTGGGCGCAGGCCGGACGGGACATCCCCTGCTACGGCACGACGCACGCAGACTATATGTATGGGCCGATTCCTTGCGCGAGAAGCCTGACGCCGGAGGAGATCAACGGTGAATACGAGAAGAATACCGGGCTTGTGATCATTGAGACATTCCGGGAGCGCGGGATCAATCCGGTCTATGTGCCGGCGGTACTTTGCTCGAACCATGGCCCATTTACCTGGGGCAAGGACGCGGCGGAAGCAGTACATAACGCGGTGGTTCTGGAAGAGGTGGCTAAGATGGCCTGCCGTACAGAGCTGATTAACCCGCGCGTGACGCCCGCTCCGGACTCGATCAAAGAAAAGCATTTTATGAGGAAGCATGGCGCGAACGCATACTACGGGCAGAACTGATTCGAGGCGGCGCGGACCTGTTTCCTGTGAGAGGTGCGGCGGTTATCCGCCGGATGGTGAGTTGCCTGCAGGGACGGGGTGTATTGCCTGCCGGTATCTGAGATGAGAAAGGATTTTATCATGACAATTCTTGAACTTCAAAAAATGGCGAACGAGGTTCGCAAGGGCATTGTGACAGGTGTTCACAGTGCGAAGGCGGGGCATCCGGGCGGATCGCTCTCGTCGGCAGATGTATTTACGTATCTGTATTTTCAGGAGATGAACATTGACCCGAAGAACCCGAAGGATCCGGATCGCGATCGTTTCGTGCTTTCGAAGGGACATAACGCGCCGGGCTATTATTCCGCGATGGCGCACAGAGGATATTTCCCAGTGGAGGATCTGGTGACCCTGCGTCATCTGGGTTCCCATCTGCAGGGACATCCGTGTATGCAGCACATTGACGGCATTGATATGTCCTCCGGTTCTCTTGGACAGGGCATTTCAGCGGCTGTGGGCATGGCGCTCGCGGGCAAGATGGATCAGAAGTCTTACCGTGTGTATACCCTGCTCGGCGACGGTGAGATCGAGGAAGGTCAGGTGTGGGAGGCAGCGATGTTTGCCGGTCACCGCAAGCTGGACAACCTCTGCGTGATCGTGGACAACAATGGCCTGCAGATCGACGGAAAGCTCGAGGATGTGTGCTCTCCGTACCCGATTGACAAAAAGTTCGAAGCGTTTAATTTCCATGTGATTAATGTGGCGGACGGCAATGATATGCAGCAGCTGGCGGATGCGTTCGCCGAGGCGCGTACCGTTAAGGGTATGCCGACTGCGATTATTATGAAGACACTTAAGGGCAAGGGCGTTTCCTTCATGGAAGGCCAGGTGGGCTGGCACGGCAAGGCGCCGAACGATGAAGAATACGCGATTGCGATGGCAGATCTGGAGAAAGTGGGGGAAGCATTATGTCAGAAGTAAAGAAAATCGCTACGAGACAGAGCTATGGAAATGCTCTGGTGGAGCTCGGCAAAGAGCATGACAACCTCCTGGTTCTGGACGCCGACCTCGCAAACGCCACCAAGACGGATACATTTAAAAAGGTATTCCCAGAGCGCCACATTGACTGCGGTATCGCCGAGGCCAATATGATGGGCATCGCAGCCGGTCTTTCGACGACGGGCAAGGTTCCGTTTGTCAGCACGTTTGCCATGTTTGCTTCCGGCCGCGCGTTTGAGCAGGTGCGCAATTCCATCGGCTATCCGCATCTGAATGTTAAGATTGGCGCGACACATGCGGGCATTTCTGTCGGCGAGGACGGCGCGTCCCACCAGGCAAATGAGGATATGGCGCTGATGCGCACGATCCCGGGTATGGTGATCATCAATCCGTCGGATGACGTCGAGGCGAGAGCGGCTGTAAAGGCGGCTTATGAGTACGAAGGTCCGGTTTATCTGCGCTTTGGCCGTCTGGCTGTGCCGGTGATTAATGACCGTCCGGATTATAAGTTTGAGATTGGCAAGGGCGTTGTGCTGAAGGAAGGCACCGACGTGACGATTATCGCTACCGGCCTGTGTGTGAACAGTGCCCTGGAAGCGGCGGAAAAGCTTGCCGCGGACGGGATTTCCGCTCAGGTGGTCAATATCCATACCATTAAGCCGCTCGATGAGGAGCTGGTTGTTGCCTGTGCGAAGAAGACTGGCAAGATCGTGACGGTGGAAGAGCATTCCGTGATTGGCGGCCTTGGCGGAGCAGTCTGCGAGACCCTCTGCGCGAAGGCTCCGACGCCTGTGCTGCGGATCGGCATGCAGGATGCCTTTGGTGAGTCCGGCCCGGCGGCTGCGCTCCTTGCGAAGTACAAGCTCGACGGAGATGGCGTGTATGAGCAGGTAAAGGCCTGGGTATAACTATGATTGAGAAAAGCGCTTCACTTTTTCTGCGGAGCGCTTAAGAAAGTATATCATTTGCGTCAGGTTTTTGTGAGTATATATGGGGGCCGCGTTTGCATTTTTGACCGCAGTCCCCTGTCCTCTTTTTTGTAACAGTTCAGAACAGCATCGAAAGGAAAGGACAGGTGCTGAGCGCCTGGCGTGACAGGGAGTATCGTTTTTATGCATCAGATGAATAAAAGAAACAGCGTTGTTTTGCAAGTCATTTGTATTTTGTGTGCCTGCCTGATCAGCTGCGCTGCGGTTTTTTCCATGGATTCTTCGGTGCCGGATACAATTGCTTCGGATTATTATGAAGACCTTGCGCTGGCAGAGGACGGAGTCTCCATCCTGGATCAGGTTTCTCTGCGCGGAAAACGCTGCACGCTCGACGGGCTGCATGTGATCTTTGAAAAGCCGGAGGATGAGGACGAGGATACAGACCCGCAGCTTCTCATGACGTTCGAAGAAGGGGCGGGTGTGGAGGTCCGTACAGTCGAGCTGATATTGGAGGAAGCATTTCCTTATGACGTGACCTGTGTGCTTTTTTATCCGGATGAAGAAGGAACCTATGTGGAAGAGTGCTCTGTCACAGTGACGCTTCCGCGGGAGGAAACCAGGGTTTTCTTTGAGATTCCGGAAGAGCTTGGATATTCGGTGGAAAAGCTGCGCATTGACATTGATGAGGATTATACGATTCAGGATATCCTGATTTCAAATGAGACACCTGTGCAGGAATACACCCTGGAAAAAGCGCCTATGCTTCAGCGGTGGCTGCTTACGTTCGCGGCAGTGCTTGTGCTGGCAGAAGTGATTCTGTACTGTGCGCCGTGGGTGATGCAGGCGGCGGGATATTATCTGAAAAATTCCAAAAAGATCAATACATTGCTGCTGCTCCTGGCTGGGGCTGCCCTGGCGGGGAATGCGGTCGCGTTTCTTTTGTTTCATCTGACAGGCAGGGATTATTCCCAGGTTTGGGTTGCGATGATCAGTCTGTGCAGCATCATTGCGGCATATCAGATCCGGCTTCTGGCAGCCAGAAAGGATTCTCTTGTCCCGGAAGCGGGCAGGGGAAGGATTACGGGCTACCGGATCCTGTTCTGGGTAGGGATTGCGGTTTTCTGCCTGTTTATCGCGTTTGAATGGATTGATGGCTCGGAAGAGATGCCAGAGGTCGCCGGGCTGATTCGTTTCCAGTTTCCGTTTGTATTTGCCATAGTTGAAGCGGTTCTGTTTGCCCTGCTTTATCAAAAATATGTTCTGAATGTACGGGAGGAAAACGTCTCCTTTTTAAATATTTACATTGGGGTGTTCTTCCTGGCGGGGCTGGCTTATCTGCTGGTTTTCCTGCCCTACGTATCTCCGGATGAGCCGTCGCACTTCGCGTCTGCCTACCATGTGTCGAACCTGCTGCTGGGAAAGACAGGGCTGGTGAGCGGTGACCGGCTGTTAATGCGTGCGGAAGATTTTGTGCTGTATGGTCTGGATGAGGAAGCGCTCAGTTCGGAATACTATATGCAGGTCACAGAGAATTTCCGGTTTTTCGTCAGTGAGCAGGGGTATGTGGCCGCAGATGGGGCGATGGTCACAAACGCGATTTTTTCGTACCTTGTTCCGGGACTTGGGATTGCCCTTGCGCGGATGCTTCACATGAGCGGCACGATGACATTCCTGATGGGACGTCTGGCGAACCTGATTTTCTTTACCGCAGTGCTGCGTTTTCTGATGAAAAAAATCCCCTTTGGGAGAACGGCTCTGTTTGCCATCGCGATGATGCCGATGACGCTGCACATGGCCGCCTCGTATTCTTACGATGTGATGACATTCGGATTTGTCACACTGTTTGTGGTGCAGGTGATGTGCATGGTTTGCTCTGGGGAAAAGGTCAGCCGGCAGGATTACCGGCAGTGCGTGATTTACGGGATTTTGATGGCGCCTTCGAAGATGGTTTATATTCCGCTGCTGCTCCTGATTTTCCTGGTTCCCTGGGAACGGCTGGGAGAGACGAAAAAAGAGGCCTGGAAAAAGAAGTTTGCTGTGGTCGGGATCAGCCTGGCGGTGACCTGTGTGATTATGGTCATTATCAGCCTGGTGAGCGCGGACTCGACTCTGCGGAAGATGGCAGAGCAAAGCGTCAGCGTGAATATGCTGACCTGGACAAATGAAGAGGGATATACGCTTTCCTGGGTGCTGGGGCATCTGGGCGAATACATTCTGATGCTGGCCCGCACGGTGGTCAAGATGATGGATTATTACTTCTTTACCATGATTGGCTCGAAGCTGGGCTGGCTGGATATTGATATTCCGCAGGTCTATGCGGTGGCAAGCTTTCTGATGCTGCTTCTGGCGGTCAACATCCGCGATGAGCGGTCGGAGGCGGCGCAGATTGGTTCCCGGCAAAAGCTGTGGGTTGCGTTTTTGTGCGCAGGCTGTGTGTTTGCTACGATTTTAGTTATGACGGTCAGCTGGACGCCCGTGTCTTATGACTATGTCGCCGGCGTGCAGGGGCGCTACTTTATTCCGCTGCTGATTCCGGCTATCTGGCTGCTGCCGTCGCGCCTGGTAGAGGTAAAGAGCGTTGTGCGCAAATACCTTGTTTTTGGGGCAGGGATGCTCAACCTGTGGATTCTGGTGTACGTCTTCGCACAGTATACGGTGGGGGCGTGAGAAAATATGCCTGAATGAGGCAAGCCATAGGGGAAAGGTTTCGGAGGAGTGTAAATGGGACATAAAGGCAGGCCGGATGCAGAGAGTCATCGGGAAAATGCTGTGACGGAGAAAGAAAGCTCCGGGCGCGGCGGCGCGTTCTGGAATATGATGGGCAGCGGCATGATGTCGGCCAACACGGTTGTGCTGAGCATGCTGGTGTCAAACTTCTTTGAGCTGGGTGATCTGGGGCAGTTTACGCTGGCGCTTACGACCGCGCAGATTTTGTACTCGCTTGCCCTGTTTGGGGCGAACGACCGGCAGATGCTGGATTACGGCCATCGCTATCATTTTTCCCACTATTTCTGGACGAAGCTTTTCAGCACCTTTCTGGCAGCGATTGCCTGTGTTATTACACTGGCGGTCATGCGCGCGGGAGAGGCGACACGGAATTATACCCTCCTGCTGACCGGGTTTATGCTGGTAAATTCCTTCGCGGAGCTGTACCAGGCAATGTTTTTCCAGAACAATCGGTTGGATTTGTCCGGAAAATCGCTGTTTTTCCGCTATCTTCTGTCAACGGTAGCATTTCTTGCGGTGGTTTTGCTGGGCGGTTCCGCGGTTATGGCCTGTGCGTGGATGCTGCTGGTCGACATTGCGGTGACGCTGTGGTGGATTTTCAGATATGAAAAAAAATACCGGGATTCGGGCTACGCCCCGGAGCCGGAACAGACGAAAAATCTGATAAAAGAAGTATTTCCCCTGTGCCTCAGCGTCCTGGGTTCGCTTCTGATTATCAACTGCCCGAAATACCTGATTAATTATTATCTGTCGGATGATATCCAGGGCGCGTACAGCCTTCTGTTTATGCCGACGTATGTGATCAATCTTTTGGGCCAGTTTATCTTCAAACCATTTTATTCCCGCTACTCGCAGGTCCTTCTGGAGGAGAAAAAAGGCTTCCGTCCGCTGTTTTCCATGCACGCGGGAGCAGTCGCCGTATTTGCACTGGTGTGCGGGATTGGCATGTGGCTGGTCGGCGCGCCGCTTTTTCAGATTTTCTTTGGACAGGATCTTTATGCATACCGTGGAATGATGTTTCTCTTTGTACTGTCGGGCGGCCTGCTCGCGGCCAATCAGCTGCTGTACTATATTATGGTGATCCTGAGCAAACAGAGACAGATCCTTGTGAACTATGTGATTGGGCTGGCGGTTGGAATCCTCTCCGGACTGTTTGCAGTGCCGCGGTTTGGTATCGCGGGAGCGTGGCTGTCATTCACTGTGGGGCAGCTGTGCCTGCTCGCGGGATACGCCGTGATCTTATTTCGATTTTTTAAGAATCGGTCGGATGCTTCGTAAATGTATTGAGCAACCTTTCAGAATGGCACCGAAATTTTCAAGGATTTTTTGCTGCTTTAGCAAATTAGAGCGTTGACTTTTTCGGCGCAGGTCTATATACTGAAGATATCACTATTTTGATATACCGCCCTCGCACAGAAGTGGAAACATGGTTGCGAATCATACCAGTGGAGACATATATCGAGCGAATCTGGCCAGAATGTAACCTGCAGCAAAATATGCGGAGCAGTATGGGATTCAACTTTATGGAGGTGCAACTATGGAAAACATCAAGAAGTACATTGCGGAAGCAATCGGTACCTGTGTCCTCGTCACATTCGGCTGCGGCACGGCAGTGGCAGTCGGCTGTTCTAGCGAAGCGGGGAGCGGCTATCTGCTGACGGCGCTCGCATTTGGCCTGGTCATTGTCGCGATGGCGTACAGCATTGGGAACATTTCAGGCTGCCACATTAACCCGGCGGTTTCCATCGCGATGCTGATCCGCGGTCAGCTGAGTGTCAAGGATTTCATTGGCTATGTCGTCTCTCAGGTGATCGGCTCTGCGGTTGGCTGCGTAATATTGGGAATTGTCTTTGGCTTCGACTGCGGCTTTGGTGCAAACCAGATTCAGGCCGGATGGACGAACGGGTCGGCTCCGGCAGCGCTGCTGGTTGAGATCGTACTTACCTTTGTCTTTGTGATCGCGATCATCGGAGTGACCAGCAAGGTTGAAAACACGGCGGTATCCGGTCTGGTCATCGGCTTGACTTTGACACTCGTACATATCCTTGGCATTGCCCTGACCGGTACATCGGTGAACCCGGCGAGAAGCCTCATGCCGGCGATCTTTGCGGGCGGTACTGCGCTGTCGCAGGTATGGATTTTCATCGTAGGCCCGCTCATCGGCGGAGCATTGGCAGCCGTGGTGTATGGATATCTGGAGAAGTGATGCTGATTCAAAGGCGAATGGATATATAAAATACAGAATTTGAAAGCGGAGGGCGTGTACCTCCGCTTTTCCTATATGAAGCAATTAGTTTATTTCTACACGCGTCCACACCTGCATTTCTGCGCCTTCCGCCGCTGTGGAAATGCCCCTTTCCATATGGTCAGCGGCAGATCGCGTCTCTGATGTAGAATTCGCTTCGCGATTCAGAGACGCTTCTGAACGATTCGCCCACATATAGTATGGGATGAATTTCAGGTCGGTCGGTTCTTTTGTGGGCTTTTTCCAGGTATAATATAAATCTTTTGCGGAATCATCGGATCTGGTTTGCCGAAAGCCCGGCCACAGTATTTCTTTTGCCGTTTCCCCGCAGATCTCAATATTGGCCAGGGCAGGCGCGGCGTCCGGATTAAGCGAGAGCAAATGCAGATCTTTGCCATTGTCGGCTTCTTCCATACAGTAGACGATCGGACCTCTCGTCACGGCCGCTTTGCCAATATCTTCGCGCACCCGGGTATCTGCGGCAATCAGTTTTATCTCCATTGGGAAATGAAGCTCTAGCAGATCTTCCTCTGCCCATTGTTTTGTCAGGTACAGATAGCCGTCGCGCAGCTCCAGCTCGGCGTCTTCGGCGCCTGTGATCTCGAAAAGGGAGCAGATTTTTTCTGTTGCTTCCTTTTTTATGGAAATGCCTTCTTCCGTGCGGCTGGCAGCAGAATACGCCCCGAATGGAGAAAGCGTTTCGCAGTTCAGAGGCGATAAAGCCCAGTCCGGGATCCGCAGGGCGAGCCGGAACGGTGTTCCTTTGGTGTTTACACGGATGCGGACCGTACCGTCCCAGGGCAAGCCGGAGGTGACGGAAACGTGTACTGTCTGGCGGGTACTTTCTGGATTCGCTCCGGTTTCCGGGTACTTTTCGGGACAGGCCGGGTCATCCATTTTTGACCTGGGGTGCCCGGTATTCAGGTTTTGCGAGGAAATAGTCACATTTTTTGTAATCTCACTTCCCACATACAAATGCACAAACAGCGTATCCTCTATTTCTGTGTAGGCATAGGACGCGAGCGAGGAGACCAGCCGCGCAAGGTTCGGCGGGCAGCAGGCGCAGCCAAACCACTTCTGGCGCACTGGTTTTACATGAAATTTCCGTTCATCCTTTTGGCAGGCTTCCGGATTCACCTCCAGCGGGTTTACGTAGAAAAAGCTTTTTCCGTCCAGCGCCATTCCGCTCAGGATTCCGTTGTAGAGCGCCCGTTCCATCACGTCCGCGTAGCGGGAATCCGGTCGGATCTCCAGCATCCGGCGGGCGAAGAAAACCAGGCCGATGGAAGCGCATGTCTCCGCGTAGGCGGTATCGTTTGGCAGATCGTAGGCAAAAGAAAATGCCTCGCCGATGTGTGTACCGCCGATGCCTCCTGTGATATACATTTTTTTGGTCACAATGTTATCCCAGAGCCGTTCACAGGCGCGATAGAGCGCCTCGTCCTGTGTCAGGCGCGCAATGTCCGCCATACCGGAATACAGATAGACGGCGCGGACCGCGTGTCCGGTCGCTTCCGCCTGCTCACGCACCGGCAGATGTGCCTGGTTGTATGCGTGGCGCAGCTCGTCCTCGTGTCCAGGCTTTACCGTTTCCGGATGCTCCTGGTCGAAGTAATAAGGCCTTGTTCCGCGCTGGTCAATGAAAAAACGGCTCAGATCGAGATATCTCTGCTCGCCGGTGACCTCATACAGGCGCACCAGTGCCATCTCTGCGATCTCGTGTCCCGGATACCCCTTGCACTTGCCTTCTTCCGGCCCAAAAGAATCCGCGACAAAATCCGCGAAGCGCTCCGCTGCCTTCAGAAGCTTATCCTTTCCCGTAGCCTGATAATAGGCGACCGCTCCCTCGACCAGGTGGCCGAAGCAGTAGAGCTCATGATGGTCGCGCAGGTTCGAGAAGGTTTGATCTCTTCCATTAATAATATAGTAGGTATCCAGATAGCCATCCTCTTGCTGCGCCGCGCAGACGATGTCAATCGCGCCGTCCGCAATCCGCTCCAGCTCCGGATCCGGGTGCTGCGTCAGCGAATAGCCCACGGCCTCGATCCACTTTGAAAAATCGCTGTCCTGGAATACGAAGCCATAGAATTTGTCTTCCAGATGCGCCGGATCCTCCGGCAGCGCCTCAAAACCGCGGAAGGTATACTTTGGCGCCTCAAAAGCCTTGCCTTTCTCAGCCTTTTCCCTGTTTAGTTTGCCTGCGATCTGGAAATTGCGCATACAATAGCTCGGAGCCGCGCCCTCTACCTGATCATTCAGGGCAGCCCACTGGTAGGGAATCACCTCCGTGCGCACCAGCTCCATTTCCTTTTTCCAGAAATCATCCGTAACCTGTATATCCCGTAGAGAGAGCGGGGAATTGTGCATAGACCAGTCCATGAAAAAAGGGTCTCCTTTCTGCTGTTATTGCTGTGTCTTAAACTACAAAAACATATAAAAAATATGATACTTGCACATAATAAATATGGTTTAACCATCATTAAATTTCCAGAAGCATGTTTAAATTTTAATACATGATTGACATCTTTCTGAGTATAATATATACTAATAACAAGTTAACTCGTGAAGGATATGGCTGGGTTCCCGAATGGGAGTAGGTTGTGAAACTTAGAATTCCTTTGCCCCTGGGGTTAGCTTTTTATATTGTCCAAAATATGTTCAGGATCTTTTGTGAGTTCTTCAACAATAAAATCAATTGCCTGCTGGGAATAAGTGTACTGCGGAGCAGTAAATTGTTTATGTATATAGCAAAATTTTAGATTATCCTTTAACCCGAAATATTTACAAAAGTTGGCAAAATGGAAACTGGTAAATTTTGCTGGTTGGCCATTATATAACAATGAGATTTCATTTTTGGTTAAAGCTTCTCTTACAGATGCAATGCAGTGCTTCGCAGTATATTTATGTGTATTATTTGGATCCTTCAGTTCCTTGATAATTTTAACAGAAGCATCCGAAGAATTATCTATTTTTATAAAGGAAGTTGCTTCATCTTTGTTTTTTGTTAAATAATGGTAGTGCTCGATTCGGATAGCAAATTTTGCATTATTATTAATGGAGAGTTCATCAATGCTGTCTTTTGCATTTAGAACTTTAGTTGCAATTTCTTCAGGGTATTTTGCAATGATCTCTGCTTCATCTAGCGCTTTCATGCTTACCGAGAGAGTCAAAAAATTCTGCGGTATTATTTTAGCCATATCTATATTGTGAAAACTCATCATCTTTTCATTATAATTAAATACACAGGCCTGAAAAAGAGGGACATATACCATCTCATATTCTTCGGTGATAAAATGTGTACTGGTATTGCGCAACTCGATTATCTTCTCAAGATTGAGACGTAGAGGGTCTTTATTGTTCGTGAAGACTTTTTGTATACAATTATCAAGCGAAAGAGTTCTTTCTGGATGATCTTTATAATAAATGCTTTTGTTACCCATAACTTTAAGCATATGTGCTTTTAGCATAAGCTCCCACGCATTGCAGATGAACATACTAAAGCCTTCGACACGATATTTGATAGTTGGTTTATTATAAAGTTCTATTGCCATGGAAAATGCTTCAATGGATTTATCTATCAATTTTCTTTCCATGAAAGGCTCCTTTAATTCTTAGTTTATTTGAGCTATAAGGTTTGAGTGATTATTTATTGTGATGCTGTATTTTATCATATTTGAGCTGAAAATGGAAGAAAATATGCAGATTTGATTATTTTTTATTTCCTACTCCACAAAGGGAACCATTTATGATAGAATACTTTAAGCAAGGAGATGTTTAAAGACGATTTGTAAATGATATAATATGCACTCGGCGCATGAACAATCAATCTGGCGTCGTTGCTTGAATGAACGGTCGGAGGAGAAACATGGCAGGAAAGCGAGAAAATTACATTACCTGGGACGAATATTTTATGGCGGTTGCGAAGCTGGCGGGGATGCGCTCAAAAGACCCGAATTCGCAGGTGGGCACCTGTATCGTCAGCGAGGATAACAAAATACTCTCGATGGGCTACAACGGCTTTCCGAAAGGCTGCTCAGACGATGAGTTTCCCTGGGAGCGGGAAGGCGACGAGACGGACACGAAATACCCCTATGTCGTGCACAGCGAGCTGAACGCGATTCTCAATTACCGCGGCGGCAGCCTCGAGGGCGCGAAGCTGTACGTTTCTCTTTTTCCGTGCAATGAATGCGCCAAAGCTATCATTCAGGCCGGGATAAAGACCGTCGTCTACGACGATGACAAATATGAAGGAACGCTCTCCGTCCTGACGTCCAAGCGCATGATGGATGCCGCCGGGGTGCGCTATTACCGTTATCAGAGAAGCGGGCGGGAAATTCAGATTACCGTCTGAAGGGGCGAGAAATAGCCAGCTGTTAGCTGCACGGAAAGGCTTCGGCTGGCAAAAAATAGTTTGTTGCGCTAAAAAAGAGGCAGGAATGGTGACATCCTGCTATATGAGGAGGAAGTATGAAGTTTATCAATTCGTTTCACGAGGGAGATAAAATTAACGAGATTTATCTGTGTAAATACAAACAGGCCGCGACTGCGAAGAACGGCAAGCTCTACGAAAATGTCGTTTTACAGGATAAAACGGGCACCATTGACGCAAAGATCTGGGATCCGAATTCCTCCGGAATCGAAGAGTTCGGCGTACTGGATTATGTATTTGTAAATGGAGATGTGACTAATTTTCAGGGGACGCTCCAGATGAGCATCCGCCGCGCCCGCAGAGCGGAGGAATCCGAGTATGTTCCGGCGGATTATCTTCCTGTCAGCGAGAAAAATATTGACGAGATGTATGAGGAACTGATGGGCTATATGCGTCAGGTAGAAAACCCCTACCTGCAAAAGCTGATTCAGATGTATTTTGTGGACAACGAGGCCTTTATCACCGCGTTTAAAAACCATTCCGCGGCCAAAACGGTTCACCACAGCTTTGTCGGCGGTCTGCTGGAACACACACTCAGCGTCGTAAAGCTCTGTGATTTTTATGTAAAACAGTATCCGTATCTCCGGAAAGATCTGCTGTTTACCGCGGCAGTCTTTCACGATGTCGGCAAATTAAAGGAAATCTCCAACTTCCCGGAGAACGACTATACCGACGACGGTCAGCTCCTCGGACATATTGTTATGGGCAGCGAACTGGTCGGCTTCGGCTGCCGCCACATTAAAGGCTTCCCCAAAAAGCTGATGAGCGAGCTGCAGCATTGCATCTTGGCGCATCATGGCGAACTCGAATACGGCTCCCCCAAAAAGCCGGCGCTCGCGGAAGCACTCGCGCTCAACTATGCCGACGATACGGACGCCAAGCTGGAGACCATGCGCGAAGTCCTGAAAAATGCCGGGGACAACAACGAATGGCTTGGTTATAACCGGCTCTTCGAGTCGAATTTGAGAAAGACATCAGAGTTTTAAAGCACAGGAAAACATGTATGAAAAAAGATGATATTGTAACACTTAAAATAGAAGATTTCAGCACAGAAAGCCTTGGCATCGGACACAGCGAAGGCCTTACTTTGTTTGTAAAGGACACGGTGATCGGCGATGTGGCGGAGGTAAAGGTCATGAAAATGAAAAAGACCTATGGCTACGCCCGCCTGCAGCGCATTCTCACGCCCAGCCCGGACCGGGTCGAGGCGCCCTGCCCGGTCGCCCGCTCCTGCGGCGGCTGCCAGATTCAGGAAATGAGGTACGAGGCGCAGCTTCGCTTCAAAGAACAGAAGGTGCGCAATAACCTGCAGCGCATTGGCGGCTTCGCAGATCCCCCCATGGAGCCGATTATTGGGATGGAAAGCCCATTCCGTTACCGCAACAAAGCGCAGTTTCCCATCAGCAGAGATAAGAACGGAAAATTGATCGCCGGATTTTACGCGGGGCGCACGCATACCGTCATCGACTGCCGGGATTGTCTGCTTGGCGCAAAAGTCAACCAGACCATCCTCGACATCGTGCTGAATCATATGGCAAAATATCATATCCAGCCCTACGACGAGGCCACGGGCAAGGGACTGGTGCGGCATGTGATGATACGCGTCTCCAGCGAAATGCTTCGTGAAGAGAACACATCTGGACAGATTATGGTTTGCGTGGTCATTAACGGAGCCGCCCTGCCGGAGAGCGAACGCCTGGTTCAGGCACTTTGCGCCATTCCAGGTATGACCAGCATTACACTGAACATCAACCGCGAGCGGACAAACGTGATCATGGGGCGGCAGATAAAGCTTTTGTGGGGGCAGGAGTTCATCGAAGATACAATCGGAGGAATCCGATTCCGTATCTCCCCGCTTTCCTTCTACCAGGTAAATCCCCGCCAGACGGAGAAGCTTTATGGAAAAGCACTCGAATACGCCGACCTGACCGGCCAGGAAACCGTATGGGATCTCTATTGCGGAATCGGAACCATTTCTTTATTTCTCGCGCAGAAAGCCCGCACCGTTTACGGCGTAGAAATCGTGCCCGATGCCATCCGCGACGCCAGGCAGAACGCACAGCTGAATCACATCACGAATACGGAATTTTTCGTCGGCAAAGCGGAAGAAGTCCTGCCCGAAAAATACGAGAAAGAAAGAATCCATGCCGACGTCATCGTCGTCGATCCGCCGCGCAAAGGCTGCGAGCAAAGCGTACTCGACACCATGCTCAAAATCCGGCCGGAGAGAATCGTTTACGTGAGCTGCGACTCCGCGACACTTGCGCGGGATTTAAAATATTTGTGCGCGGGCGGATATGAGCTGAAAAAAGTCTGTCCGACGGAAATGTTTGCGAATTCGTGCCATGTGGAAAATGTCGCCCTCGTCGTGCGAGCAGTAGAATGAAAACAAAGTTAAAGGCTTCGAACGGTGAGAACATCGCCTACATCATGGCAAAGCATGCGGAACCGGACAAGGTATCCGATTCACCGGAGGAATGGCTGGAGGAGTTTAACACCTTTTCCATTTATTAGGTGCTGCCAGAGATTATCAAGCTGTGGGGCTTGAACATCCAGTCGGATGTCGAGTCTAAAAAAAATTTCGCAAAAGTGAGCGGGAAATGCCCCCTCTTTCTTCTACGGTGTGTGCAGTTGGGGATCAGCATAAGGGATTTGGATTTGCTGACCATTGGAATCGTGAATGATATGTATTGTGAAAGCGGAAATGACTCGTATCCATATGCACGTCTTGGTAATCAGCACGATAGATGTCTTTTGAGGTCGCAATTTGCGACCTCAAGCATTATCAGAACTATCTGATGAATTTGTATTATCTGTTAGCGTTAGACGATCATATAGGATCTTACTTTCCTGCGATGAAATATGTAAACGTTCTTTTTTTAGGATAGTACGTGTACGCTGATTGCATTCATAATCACGATCACCCTTGATGAACGCAGAGCAACAAAGATAATCGCACTTTGCAGCGCCATCCGAACCGGCTTTGATAATAAACACAAAATTCGTTGTATCCAGATGACTCGATATCAGATAATCCGCTTTTACCATTGTGGTAAATGGATACATGCGGGGCATATAGGAAAAGAACGAAAAATCTTTTTCGATGATATCCTTTAAACGAGTCAAGGCTTCAAGACGGGGTTTTACAAGATTCTCGTACTGTTCACTTTTGATGATTTGCTCGAATGTAATTTTATGGTCTAGGATTCGATCCGCGGTTTTACGCGGATTGTACCTCGGTAAGGATAAATCCCGTAAATATTGAAATCCTGCAAGATGTGGAAAATCCTCCAATGAAAAAGTCAGATTGACGGTATAAAGCTGTTTTTTGTAGCCGTATGTTAGGGCATAACTGTATTCTGTTAATTCATTCCATACAGAAGCAGCCTGATAGAGAATATCCAAAGCTTGTCCGTCCATATTACACCTCCAATCTGAAAAAGAAAGAGCCTTGCCATTGCAAGGCTCTCACTCAAGCGTTTTCATTCGATTCCGGGGAATCTAGTCGGCTTGTGGTAACCGCATAACCCACGGGCTGGCTCCACAGATGGCTGCATTCCGACACAGTCAACTGTTTCATCACCACGATAGCTGGTCATCGCCGCTATCCTCTATAAACATTATAACACAAAAAAGGAATCCGTCAATGAGATTTCCGCTTTTCTTGCAGGAAGTCTAAGGATTTTTTTGTGAGTGAAATGAAAATTTAAATTCCACAACTCGGGGGTACAAGTGGAATTCAGTCTTACTCAAAATTCCACTTGTATTTCCGGCGTTCGCAGCAAAAACCTAGTGGAAATCAGTCTTACACCATATGGCCTACCCAATTCTACTGGGTAAATGATGGCGTAAATGGAATGAAGTTTTACTCCTTGACTGTGCTTTTAATCCCTGAAAGAGTGAAATCCACCGGAAAATCACAAATTTTGGTGTGGAAATAAACTTTTCACTTCAGCGGATTTTTTTGTGAGCATGCTTACCGCATGTCTTATTTATTATATGCAGAGAAATGAAAAAATCAACAGAAAATTTTGGAAACGGAGGCGAGGATTGTGGCGACGAATCGAATTAATTACAGTAGAGATTGACGGCGATACTACTGGTTTGTCAAAAGCGCTGAGCAGTGTAAATAAAGAGATGAAGTCCACGCATCTCCGCTGCCGCTCCGGTCGGTGCTAAACGAGCGCCACTGGCGCTCAGCACCCCAGTTGAAGGATGAAGCTGGAGGAGGCGGCAAGGTCTGCCGGTGAGACCACGAAGTTCTCCGCGACAGAGGCTGCCGAGGCCATGTCTTACATGGGGCTTGCCGGTTGGTCTGCGGATGAGATGTGCGAAGGCCTTTCCGGTATCCTGAACCTTGCGGCGGTTACGGAATATGACGAGAGCCTCGTCCGGAAGCTGATTGAGAAGATTACGGTTTACGACGACCATTTCACGGTGGAGTTTAAGTCGGGACTGGAGACGGAAGTGACGATGTGAAAAGAATAAGGATACGAATTATCCCCTTGCATTTAAGGAAAGATGCAGGGGGATTTTTTGCATTTTGCTATTGATTTTGCCATGCTTATAAATTATAATGAATTTGCAAACTGCACAAGATTACAAGAGAACTTGTGCAGTTTGAGAAAGTGGATGATATTATGGAAGAAAAACTGAAAAAAATTTTTTTGAGCCATGGTGGGGTTCTAAGGACGAGGGATCTGCGTCAGAGCGGCTATTATAATCAAAAAATACAAAAATTGATAGAAGATGGAGAGATAGAACAGATTCGCCGGGGATACTATCAGTATATGGGCGAGAATGCATATTCTGAAGCAATCATTATTGCTGCGCTGTTCCCTGACGGTGTTGTATGCATGGAGAGTGCTTTGGATTTTTATGGATATACAGACAGAACACCATCGGCATGGCATATAGCGGTTGACAGTAAAACCTCGCGAAGACGGTTCAATATTTCTTATCCGATTGTAAAACCACATTTTATAACGGCAGAGCGTTTTGTAATCGGTATAACAGAAGCTGAAATTGAAGGAACGAAGCTGCAGATTTATGATCGGGAACGCACAATCTGTGACTGTCTGCTTTACCGTAATAAAATGGAAGCGGAGGTGTTTGCCGGAGCAGTAAGGGGTTACCTGTCCGACGAAAAGCGAAATGAGTCCAGACTTGGAAAATATGCGAATGAACTTCGGGTTCAGAAAAAAGTAAGGGAGATACTTGGAATATGGCTGTAAAAAATAAAAGTGCATTCGCACTTGCGAGACTTCGTAATCAGGCGAAAGAAGAGGGTATCAGCTATGCGCAAAACGCCCCAAAACGGGCAAAAAAACGGCTTGATATGTTATGCCACACAGTCAAACGGCAAAAAATGCCTTTCGACATGTTTGCGCAGACAACCGCTCTACATGTGACATCAATATCGTTTTCTCGTGCCATGTGGAAAGTGTCGCCCTCGTCGTGCGAGCAGTAGTAAAAAAAATAGCGGGGAAATTCCCCGCTGTTCGGTGAACCAGGGTCTTGCGACCAGCTCTATTAGTGATTATCAATGTCAGTTTTTAATATAAGTTATATATGCAAGGTTGTCAACCAAATCTTCCACAAGTTGTGGAAAAATCAAAGTAAAAAGCTTAATAATTCCAATTTAATGCTCACTTTTAATGCTCACCTGTGTTATAATAGGTGAGCATTAAAAGTGAGCATTAAATTTGTGGAGGCTGGAAACACTATGGATATGGCAATCGATATTATAAAAGAACTCCGAGAATATAATTCTGAGAGAGAATGGTTTGAATTTAAAGTAAACTGGTTTGTGGCAGATGAACTTGGCGAGTATATATCGGCTTTGTCAAACAGTGCGGCCATAGCTGGAAGAAAGTATGCTTATTTTGTGTGGGGTATAGATGATAAAACACATGAAATCGTAGGAACAAGCTTTAACTGTAATCAGGATGTAAGAAACGAGCCGCTCAAGCATTATCTGGCAAGGCAGTTGAGTCCGGATATCAAATTCGTTTTCGAAGATGTGATTATCGAAGATAAAAAACTGACACTCTTGACTATTCCAGCAGCAAAGACGGTGCCTGTTTCTTTTGCTCGGGAGCGTTATATAAAAATACTGATGAAACATTCGTGGAATCAGGGCTAACTGAGACACAGGCGCGTATTCTGGCGGAGATTCGGAACAACCCCAATATTACGAGGGAGCGCCTTATGGAAAAAATCAAAGTCGGCAAAACAACGGTATACACGGCAATTTCAACATTGAAAAAACTGGGGTATATAGAGCGCACTGGTTCTAAAAAATCCGGTTATTGGAAGGTGCTGAAATAGGAAGAGATACTGTGACATCAATATCGTTTTCTCGTGCCATGTTGAAAGTGTCGTATTGATCGAGAGGGCAGGAGCATAAAAAATAACGGGGAAATTCCCCGCTATTTTTTATGCACTTACGATTGGCGGTTCTTCCTGAAGAACATAATTACATGCTTGAAAAACAGGGATTTTCGGCATATAATAGCATACAAAAATAGGGATTTTCGGCATTACGGCTATTTTAAAAACAGGGATTTTCGGCGAAGATAATTTCGGAAGTATGTAAAGAAGGTGATTTTCATGATGTTTAAAAGAAAATTGTACGATAAGATGCTCGACTGGAAAAGCGAATTTGATGGAAAGACAGCCCTGCTGATCAAAGGCGCGCGGCGGGTAGGGAAATCGACTCTGGTGGAGGAATTTGCCAAAAAGGAATACGAAAGCTATATTTTGATTGATTTTTCTGTTGCGTCGCAGGAGGTCAATGATCTGTTTGGCGATTTGTCTGATCTGAACTTTCTGTTTTTGCGCCTGCAAATGATTTATCATGTGAACCTGGCGGTGCGGAAATCAGTGATTATTTTCGATGAGGTGCAGATGCAGCCTCTGGCCAGACAGGCAATCAAGCATCTGGTGAAAGACGGAAGGTATGATTATATTGAAACAGGCTCTTTACTTTCCATCAAAAAGAATATTAACAATATTGTAATCCCGAGTGAAGAGACTAGGCTGACTCTCTATCCGCTGGATTATGAAGAATTTCGGTGGGCTTTGGGAGATCAGACGACGATTCCGCTGCTGCGCGAGGCTTATGAGAAGATGAGACCTCTTGGCGACGCCATGAACAGGCGCCTGATGAGGGACTTCCGTCTTTATATGCTGGTAGGAGGGATGCCGCAGGCGGTAGACACCTATCTTTCAACCAACAACATGAGTATCGTCGACCAGATGAAGAGAAGTATTCTGGAACTGTATGAGGATGATTTCAGAAAAATAGATCCGTCAGGCCGCGCGGGGATGCTGTTTGATGCGATACCTGCCGAGCTTCACAAAAATGCTTCGCGCTATCAGGTATCCAGTGTGATTGCCGGTGAAAAAGAGGAGCGGGTCAGGGAAATTATAGCAGATATGCAGGATTCTCTGACAGTGAATATTGCCTGGCATGCGGATAACCCTCATGTGGGTATGGCTCTTCATAAAGACCCGCGGCGGTATAAGCTGTTTCTGGCTGACACGGGATTATTTGTGACTCTGTCATTCAAAGACAGCGATTATACAGAAAATGAAATTTATGAAAAGCTTCTCAATGATCACCTGAGTGCGGATTTGGGGTATCTTTATGAGAACATTGTTGCGCAGATGCTGAAAGCAGCCGGAAATGAGCTGTATTATTATACATTTCCCAAAGAGACATCCCGGCAGAACTATGAGGTGGATTTTCTGATTTCCAGAAAAGGAAAAATCTGCCCATTGGAGGTAAAATCGTCCGGTTATCGGACGCATGCTTCTCTGGATGCTTTTCAGACGAAGTTTTCCTCCAGAATCCGGAACCGCTATCTGATTTATACGAAGGACATCCGGAAAGATCAGGATATTTTTTGCCTGCCTTTTTATATGACACCATTCCTGTAGCCCTATGTGGATAAGCACGTACGGACCGCACTTATCCACACCCCTTCTGTTTTATCCACTCACGAAAATAATTAAGTGTCCCGCCAGCTTGACCGCGGAGCGAAAAATTCTGAACAGGACGGCAAATGCATTGTCAGGCAATTCACACGGAGCGGAAAACCGCGATTTTTATCCACAAGGTTACTTAAAAGTTTTATAATTACGAAAATTGTTAAGTTTGAACAAAAGAAGTGGCAACTAACACGAACTTTTTTGAAAAATTTGTGAATTTCTTATTGCAAAAATCGCGAAAAGGGGCTATTATAACGTCAAACTAGCCGTGGTGTCACTGCGCGCAGTGCGCGGTGAACAGCAGTTTGAAAGGCGAAGGCATTTCAACTAAGAAAGGGGAAAAAGGTATGCGTAGAGGCAAAAAAGCAACGCGGGGGGGGGCGATTCCTGGCTATAGTTTTGGCTATGGCTATGATCTTCCAGCAGGCAGGCATTGACACACTTGCGGAAGAACTGAACTCCTCGAATGAAGCAATTGTGACGGACACAGATACGGACGCGTCTTCTGACAATACAGAAGAGACGATGGCGGCAGAAGTGTCTGCAGAAACGGATGCGGCGGAGCCATCCAGTACGGATGAAACAGCGGCGGAAACACAGGAAATCTCTGTAGCAGAGGACGAGAGCGAAGCAGGTACAGAGACCCTGGCAGAGGAAGAAGCACTTTCGACCGAAGAGACGACGGAGGAAGTGACAGAAGCTTCTGAGGACGCGGAGACGGAATCCGAGAGCGAGTCGGAGACCGAAACAGCGGATACAGAAAAAGCAGAAGCGGAAAGCGAAATCGAGACAGAGGATGAGTCTGAGACGGAACTCGAGACCGAGCTTTTCGGGACTTCATTTACTTATACAGATCCAGAAAGTCTCGCTGTAATCACAGCGACGGCATCCACAGACGCAGAAATCCCGCAGGATGCGGAGCTTCAGGTAGAATACCTGGATCCGGACAGCGCTGCGTACAAAGCAGCGTATGCATCTGCGGTAGAAACAATCGAAGCTGGTCTGAGCAAAGCACTCGGATTAGATGAAACAGGCGTACAGGCAGCGTATGTATTATACGATGTCTCATTTGTGTGCGACGGCACCGAAATCGAACCGCAGGACGAAGTGACCATAACGGTGACGTTTACGAATTCGATGGATCTTGGCCTCGACGGTGAGCTCGCAGCCAGAAAAGTCGTTCAGATCACAGAGAGCGGAAACGCGGCAGTCGCGGCGGGAACTGTTTATGTAAGTGAGGATGGTCTTCTGACAGGATTCGTGCTTACATCGGATGGCAGCTCTGTAGTAGGTGCGGCAGTGACATCCGTGCCGACAGAGGAAGAGACGGAAGTTGAGACTGAGACGGAAATCGAGACAGAAAGTGAAAGCGAAGAGGAAGTTCTGACTGAGGAAGTCACGGAAGTAGAGACCAAGGCTGAGGAAGAGACAGAAGAAGAGATTCAGGCTGAGAGCGAATCGGAGGAAGTAACCGAGAGCGTTACGGAAGAAGAGACGGACGAAACCGAAGAGACGGCGGTGGAGACGGAAACTGAGACCGAGACAGAAACTGAAACTGAAGAAGTGACAGAGGCTGAAACTCAGACTGAGAGTGAAGAAGAATCTGAGACGGAAGTCGAGGAAGAGACCGAGACAGAAGAAGTGACAGAAACTGTTACGGAAGAAGAAACCGAAAAGGAAACGGATACGGAAGAAAGTCTCGAAGAAGTTCAGACGGAGGTTGAAACTGAGGTAAGTACCGAGGAAGAGACGGAGACAGAAACTGAGACGGAAGAAGAAACAGAAGCTTCTAAGGTTTACTTTACCTATTCAGATAACAGAGTAAAAATAACGGCGATTGCTTCTGAAGAAGCAAATCTTCCACAAGGGACGGAAATAAAAGCAGATTATATTTCACCAGGTACTTCTGCATATATTTCTACAGCAAACAAGATTGTAAACCAGTTGGGAAGCGAACTTGGTTTGGATGAAGAGAATACAGAAGTAACAATTGTCCTTTATGATGTCTATTTTGTATATGAAGGCGAGCGTATCGAGCCGGAAGACGGTACAGTCACAGTACAGATGACATTCCAAAAAGCGATAGATCTTGAATTGGAAGGTGAACTTGTTAACAGTGAAGTGGTTCACGTGACTGAGGCCGGAGAAGCTGAGGTTGTGACAACGTATATTGATGTGACTGATGATGGTGAACTGAAGTCAATGGGATTTACGCAGGAAAGCTTCTCTGATGTGGCTGCAGTTTTCACGTCGGCGATAGCTGACGATACTGTGGTTGAAGTAAAAGAGAATTCAACCAAGAATTTGAATAGCGTTTCTACAACCGTGACTACTGATAGTTCAAATTCATCCTATTCATTTGCGGTAGATGTGAATTTTAGCCAGGTAAGTTCTTCGACAGTATATTATATTGATCTTAGCAGTTTGGAAACGTATTTGGATATTGATACCACGAGCATTCCAACGAACCCAGCTGACGCAGCTGAATTTGGTGATGGCTTGGGATACTATTATTTGGATACAACCACTAATCGTCTGTATTTTATCTTTTCAGGCGTTGGAACTGCGGCGTTTAATATTACAGCGCACATAGAATTCTCTGCAAGCGCGGATACCAGCAACGTAGACGGTAAAGAAACGGTAACAATTGAAATCGCTGGCGATGAGTATGAGATTACATTGTATGGCACACAGAGCAGCCTGACAGTGGTAAAAACAGAAACGGAATATAATGAAACGAATGGCACAGTTACCTTTACCGTGACTGTAACGTCTGTGGATGGCGATAATGTAATTACATCGTTGACGGATTCCTTTAAAATGTTAAGCACTGATAATATGACTGTGGTTGTCAAAAACAGTAATGGCATTGAGTTGAGCAGTACAACAACCACGTCAAGCTCGTATTTTACAACAACGTTAGAGGATGCTTATACGTTGAGTGAAAATGATTATTTGACGTTTACTTACACGATGAAAGTTGACACAAGCAAAGGAGTCACAGGAATCAATACTCTTTCAAATAGTGCTACAGTAAAATATACAGATAACTGGGATCTTGATAAGTCTCAGCAGAGCAATACATGGACAAAGAAGATAGAATTAAAACTGCCGATAGTTACGAAGACTTTGAATGAAAATGATACGATCATAGATAGCGACGGATCTGGCATAGCCTCCTGGACCATTACAGTGGAGAGCCAGGAAGGATATCTGGATGAATATGTTCTTGACGACAGCTGGAATTATTCGAACTTGAGTCTGGATAGTTCTTTTGACAGTACAGTAGTCACGATATATTATTATGACAAAAATACTAATACAGAAAAGCCTGTTACGTTGACTGTGGCTGAATTGAAAAATATGGGAGCCCTGACTGTAAACAGTTCGGGACAGGATTTTAAAATTGATTTCAGTGTGATCGCCAAGACTTATCCTGATATTACAAAGCTTACAATGACATATACAACAGATGTAAGCACGACTGGCTTAAATTCTGGAGAAAGCCGAACGGTTACAAATACAGCTAAAGTAGAGGATGAAGATGGAAATACGGTTCATAAGGATTCAGAGGGAATTACAGTTACCAATGAAAGTGATTCTGGTTTAAGTATTGAAAAAACGTACGGAGATATCACCGATGTTGACGGTGAAGACACCGTAAAAAAGGTAGAATGGACGGTTACCTTTACACTGAAAGCGGGAGATTATTCAACAGTAACTCTTACTGATCAGATGAGTAGTTCGGGAAATGCTGTGAACCATGACTGGTATTGGGTTGATACTTCTGATTACAGTAGTGTTCCTGGCTCCATTGTTCAATCAGTGGAAATAACTGGCTCAACAGGAAATAATACGTATAGTTTAAGTGATTTTACTTACTCTATTGAGCCGAGTGATACTCAGTATGGAATTTACAGAGCGTTTATAATGACGTTCAGTAATATTGGAACGATATCTGAAGACCTGACCTTTACAATTACGTATGTAACGTATTTCGATTATTCAACTATACAGGGCGCAGGTTCGAGTCATTATTATAATTTGGTGAACACAGCTACATTGGTTCACGGATCTTATTCAGTAAAAACGACGGCAGAGATTGCGCAGGGATTCGTCCAGGGTGCAATACAAAAAGCAAAATATCAGACAGTTAATGACGAGGGTATTATCAGCTGGTATGTAACGGTCAGTGCAGAGACAATAAAGGCACTTTATTATAATGAAGCAAACCAGGAATGGGAATGGCCAGATACTGCTGAGCTTGTTGATGTTCTGCCGGATAATATGACGCTGACATATGTATGGGTTGGTTATGATTACAAAGCTTTTTATACTACAGGCGATGGAAATCCATATAATATAGCTTATTCGAATATATCAACTGGTATTGATGATTCTTATATTAGTGTAAGTGAAGAAAATGTATTAACCATTGATATTCTGGATGCTTTGAAAACTTATTATGGAAATGGTGGAACATCCGATTTGAATTTTGTCTATCGGACCAAGATTGTTGATTATTCAGAATATCTTCTTGCAGGAACGGCAACCTACACGAATGAAGTAACCATTGTTCTTGGAGATGATTTGGAATTTACGGCAACTGCCAGTGGAGAATTGACTCCGGGAAGTTCATTCAGTAAATCAGTTGTTGTACAAGATTATGATTCAAGCTGGAACGAAATATATGTTGTAGATGGACTGGCACAGTTTAAGATTAGTGGTTTTAAAACCATGATAAGTAATTTGGTTGCTTCTGATCCATCCTATACCGTAGCTATTTTGGTAGATGAATATGGATCGGGATTGCAATATGATGCTGCCACTTTTAATGCCTACTATGGAAGCACTCAGATAACGCAGGATGAAACAGCAGATGTGTATTATAGTGTTGATGAGTCCACACATACTATAAAATTTTATATAAAAACATCAGCTTTAACCAGCGATACTATTACTTATTATCTGAAAGTGGTTCCTGTAAGCAGTGATACAACAGTATCCTGGAAAAATACAGTATACCTGCAAGGATATACAAGTACTTCCAGGAGTGATTACGTAGAAGAAAGCAGTGCAACTGCGTGGGGAAGCCAAAGCTTTGCATACTTGTCTGTTTACAAGACATCTGAAGTAGATAGTGTGACATCAGCACTTTCAGGAGTTGGCTTTACTCTTTATAAGGCTACTGATTGGACGAGTGTACTCTCTGCGAATGCACTTTCGTACAGCACGGATGACTCAGTAGAATACGCAACTTCACAGTCTGATGGCTATGCATCATTCTATGAGGCAATAGAAGTTAACACGTTATACGTAATCGTGGAAGATACTTCGACTACTCCTGATCTGCTGCAGGCCAGCGATCCGGTGTATATATTGTTCTATTATGATACGTACGATGCACCGAGCAGTGGGCAGATAGATGCACTGAAAGCGCTTGGTGTGGAAGTTCAAATAATTACAGCAGTAAGCGGAAAATATGCATATCCGATGCAGGTGGATATTGCAAATACGCTAAAAGAGACAGGCAGACTGTCGGTAAGCAAGACGGTATCAAATGTGGATAGTGATACGACGTCGTTCACGTTTGAGATTACGATAGCGGATGCGGCAGGTGAGAGCTACAGTGCGACCGGAACAACCCAGACGACCGTAACATTCGATGCGGACGGGAAAGCAACCGTGACGCTGAAAGATGACGAGACAATCACGATCAGCGGCCTCCCGGCAGATGCAGACTACACAGTGACAGAGACCACAGCAAGCGGCTATACACTGGAGAGAAGCAGCGGTACGACAGGGACGATTGAAAAGGATACAACAACGGCGGCCAGCTTCACGAATACAAAAGACGCGGAGACAGGCAGACTGTCGGTAAGCAAGACGGTATCAAATGTGGATAGTGATACGACGTCGTTCACGTTTGAGATTACGATAGCGGATGCGGCAGGTGAGAGCTACAGTGCGACCGGAACAACCCAGACGACCGTAACATTCGATGCGGACGGGAAAGCAACCGTGACGCTGAAAGATGACGAGACAATCACGATCAGCGGCCTCCCGGCAGATGCAGACTACACAGTGACAGAGACCACAGCAAGCGGCTATACACTGGAGAGAAGCAGCGGTACGACAGGGACGATTGAAAAGGATACGACGGCAGCAGCGAATTTCACGAACATGATGATAACCATAAGCATCTCTGGTTCGAAGACGTGGGATGACAATGATAACCAGGATGACAAGCGCCCAGACAGCATTACGATTCGCCTGCATGCAAATGGTACTGAGGTTGACAGCGCAAATGTGACAGCTACTAACAATTGGACCTACACATTTGATAATCTTCCGAAGTATGAAAATGGCGTTGAGATTACCTACACGATAACGGAAGACGCGGTAAGCAATTATAGTTCAGAGATTAGTGGCTACAATGTGACGAATAGCTACACACCGGGCAAAACAAGCGTTGCAGTCACGAAGGTCTGGGATGATGCAAATGATCAGGACGGCATTCGTCCAGAAACTATCACAGTTGTTCTTGTGAAGAACGGTGATGCAACGACGCAGACTTTGACCCTGAGTGCTGATAACAACTGGACGGGAACCTTTACGAATCTGGATGAGTACACAGATGGAGTAGAGAATGTTTACACGGTTCAGGAAGTAGAAGTAAGTGGTTACACCAGCAAGATCACAGGTGATGCGGAAACAGGTTACGTGATTACCAATAGTCGGGAAACGAATACAACGGAAGTTACCGTAACTAAGACGTGGGATGACGATGATAACCAAGATAACAAGCGCCCGGACAGCATCACGATTCGCCTGCATGCAAATGGTACTGAGGTTGACAGCGCAAATGTGACAGCTACTAACAATTGGACCTACACATTTGATAATCTTCCGAAGTATGAAAATGGCGTTGAGATTACCTACACGATAACGGAAGACGCGGTAAGCAATTATAGTTCAGAGATTAGTGGCTACAATGTGACGAATAGCTACACGCCGGGCAAGACGAGTGTTACGGTCACCAAAGTCTGGGATGACGCGAATAATCAGGACGGCATTCGCCCAGAAACCATCACCGTTGTTCTTTTAAAGAACGGTGAAGTGACAGGGGAGACTCTGACATTGAGTTCGGCGAATGGCTGGACTGGAAGTTTTACTGGCCTGGATGAGTACACAGACGGGAATGCGAATGTTTACACGATTCAGGAAGTAAGTGTAACTGAATACACTGCTGAGATCACAGGTAGTGCTGCGACTGGTTATACGATCACCAACACACACACTCCTGAGACAGCGAGTGTTACGGTAAACAAGATATGGAACGATGAAAGCAACAAGGACGGACTCAGAGCTTCTTACACGGTGACAATCACTGGAACGGCAAACGGTAATGTGGTTTACACGAATTCACAGGAGCTGACTGCGGATACGACGACTTATACCTGGAGCAGTCTGGCGAAGTATTCGAATGGTGAGGAAATTGTCTATACAGTAGAAGAGACTGGAATTCCGACCGGATACACAGCAAGCTATTCGGCAGACGGTCTGACGATCACGAATACACACGTTCCGGATGAGGAAGAGCAGACCGAACAAACCGAGCAGACGGAGTCTGAATCCGAATCGGAAACCGAGACCGAAACCGAACTCCAGACGGAGTCTGAATCTGAGATTGAGACTGAAATCGAGACGGAAACCGAAACTGAAACGGAAACTTTCACGGTGAAGATCAGCAAGGTTGACGCGACGACGGAGGAGGAGCTTCCGGGAG
>JAJPWX010000045.1 GCA_021205755.1 Lachnospiraceae bacterium
TTCGGCGAACATATGTTTCTTTTCGGCTATCAAAAAATCGAAATTTCCTATAAAGCAAAAAAGAGAGGTATCTACCTCTCCAAAGTGTTTAACTACCGGCTATACGTTAAGAGACGGCAAAGAAAGCGTCTTTGGTGCAGCTTGTATATGTTGTTCATTGCAAATAATATTTTAAAATTTGTTTTTGCATTAATTTAATTTTTTTTAAAAAAGTACTTGCAATTTCAAAACTTCCAGGTTATAATACTCAAGCATGGTTCCTTGGTCAAGCGGTTAAGACGCCGCCCTCTCACGGCGGAAACAGGGGTTCGATTCCCCTAGGGACTATTTTTTCGTGCTTAAAATCAGATAATGTTTTATTTAAAAAGGGGCTATTTTTTCACAGCCCCTTTTTACATTTTATTTTGTGATCTTTACTTTAAGCTTACCGCTCCACGCCGAATAATAAGTCGTACCATCGACTGTCTTATATGTTCGAATCCGCACGTAGTATGTATTCCCTTTTGTCAAGCTACTTAGTGTCTTGCTTACACTCGTTGCACCAGAGACTTTCTTCGTCTTGTAAGATGAAAAAGAACTGCTGATAGAATATTGAATTTGATAACCAGTTACGCTCGTAACTGCTGTCCATTTTACTTTCGCCTTACTGGCAGCAGAGTTTTTCACAGAAGTAAGCGTGGTGCCCGTCAAGCGAACCATAGTCTTTTCCGAACCAGTTCCTTCCGTGCTACCGGAATACGGAACTACTTTATAGGTATAAGTCTTGCCGTTTTTGTCTACAACCTTCTTATCTGTATAGCTAACGGTTGATGCACTGGTAATCGTTTTAATCTTCTTATAACTGCCCGAACCTGTTTTGCGGTAAATGATATAACCAGATGCACCCGATACCTGGCTCCACTTAATTTTAATGCCTTTTGCAACATTTGTAAGACTGGAAATACTGCAGGTACCAAGTGTAGCAGCAGAATTATCCAGAGTGATAAAGGTAAATTTCTCGCTTTCAGCTGCATAAGTTTCTGCAGCAGATCCTTTATAGCCTTTAATAGTGATGGCAACAGGCTCTCCGCCAGTTCCAGTGGCGCTTGAGAAAACCTTATATCCTATAGCCATCCACCCGATCTCTGTAACACTCTTAGGAACCGTAATAGATGTAAGACTGTCACAATCCAGAAATGCAGCCATTCCAATCGATGTAAGACCGCTTCCCAGTGAAACGGCAGAAAGACTTGTACAGCTATAAAACGCATAATCCCCTATTTCAGTTACACTATCTGGGATTGTAATACTGGTAAGGGATGAGCAGCCCGTAAATGCGTAGCGGCCAATGCTTGTAACACTGTTCGGAATAGATATGGATGTCAAATTCGAACATAACACAAAAGAATCTTCCGCAATAGATGTTATACCATTCTCAATGACAATTTTTTTTATAGATTTGTAAATTCCTCCTATTGGCCATGTGCTATCAGAGGGTTCGATAAAGCCATTGGAAAACTCATCGTAAAGAGAGAGAAAGCTGTCTGTTCTATAGCTATCCATTGCTCCACTGCCGGAAATTGTGAAAGTGCCCGCACTGTCAAGCGTCCATGTCAGATTATTCCCCCAAGTTCCACTGGACGCGGCACTAATTGTTGCAGGCTCATCCGAAGGCTCATCAGTCACTTCTACGGACATGATCAAGGATTCACTGACTTCGTCATTAATGGAAACCTCTGTTTCTGTTTCGATAGATTCCTCATCCTCAACGATAATTACATCAGTGGTATCACTCGCGAATGATACACAAGCTGGTGTCGTCAGCAGCACTACAGTTGTCATGAATAGTAACAATTTCTTTTTCATAAGCTTTTCCTCCCTCTTAAGGTATTGACTATTTCATTTGCAACAATTATATCTATTCTAATAGCAAATGTTACAAAAGTCAACCAACCATCCCATAATTTCCGGTATTTCATGAAATAAACCGCTAAAAGCTCACATCTACACTTTCTGCACAACTTCAATCCTGCAGTGATGGTCTTTCTTCTTTTTGTCATACCCGATTCCAACCAACAACACCCGTCCGGTATGACGTTTTCTCTCCGCCATCTTCCCCCGGAATTTGAGAATATAGTTCCGGTCTTTGATCTGAGCAATCGCTGTCTCCGGCGTATCATCTACCTTTATTTCGAGGATAATCCCATCATCCCCCGCCCGCTCTGGGTAAAAGATAAAATCAGTATAGCCTTCTCCAGCTTTGTTTTCGCGCTCCACATAATAGCTGTCACGCGCCGCCAGATAGACAAGATTCACGATCGCGGTCAGCTCGGTCTCATCGTTGTAGTCCAGCAATGGAGTTTCTGTATCATGTGCAAACTGCAGGATCTCCTCCATTGTCTTTGTATCACCTTTCAGCGTGGCTCTCAGCATCCGGTCTGATTCCACCGCCAGGCGATTGATATAGCCAAGACTCTCCCTCTCCCGGATGGTCTTCGCAAACTCGTCCATCAGCTCCCGGTTCGGGATATGAACTTTGCCATCCTCATAATTCAGAAACCCATAGACCACCATCGCGGAGAGAATCTCATTGCGCGTGGTCAGGTTCATCGATGTGGCAGCAAACTCCTCGACTCTTGCAGGTACCGCTTCCCCAGCCACCATAAGCGCCACATCTTTTTTTACATCGGCACGGTCATTCATGATGTAAGTAGAAATCTCACCAGAGGTGCCCGTCGCCGTCCAGTAACTCCGAATGCGGTTGCGTGTCAGCGCTTCCACCACAGATCGTGGATTATACATTCGCTCCGAGGATGGAGTATGGTAGCCATCATACCAGTATTTCAAATCTTCTCTTGATATTTCACAGTTTGTATTTCTCTTCTGATATCTGGCATAAAGTTCATCAACCTCTGCCTCTGTGAATCCAAAATACTCACTAAACAGGTCATCTGTAGCCATTGTATATTCCTGAAAGTTATTAATCGTTGAGCCGCTCGAATACTTCGCAATTGGAAGGACTCCTGTCATGTAGCTTAACGCAACATAACCCGTATCCTTTGTCATGGCTGCAAGCCAGTTAATATAGCTTTTTCTGTCCTCATTCGAAGTATACGACTTGTGGAAAATACAGTCCCATTCGTCAAATATAAGAATGAACTTTTCCTGTGTCTGCTCGTAAATCATCCGCAAGTCCTGGATTGCGGTTCCTTTTTTTCGAAAATGAACTTCTGGAAAAGCTTCACGCAAATCTTCCTGAAGAATTTCCTTTATTGTGCCAATAAATTCTGAATAGGTATCGTTCTCGTTTGCCGCGTCAATGAAATTAATATAAATCACATTATACTGATTCATATACTCTCGATAATCAAATTCTTCATCGACTGCCGCTGCCTCAGGCGAGTTTTCCTGAGAAACCTGCGCTATCTTCAAGGAATCAAAAATGCAGCTGCTGTCAATATTCTTGCTAAAAAAAGCCCCAATCATCGCCGCCATCACTGATTTGCCAAAACGTCTCGGCCGGGTGATGCAGATATGCTTGTTGCCAGCTTTCACAAATGGAAAAAGTTCCTTTAATAACAAAGACTTATCGACAAAATAAAGGCTGTCAACCTCACTTTTATATAAAGAAAGAACCTGTGTGCTGTTCAGATAGTATCCCATTTTCTGCACCTCCCCATTTTGCCTGTTTACATGATTGTAGTAAGAATTTACACTTACCGGATAAAGTGTGTGGACACTTTCGGTTCTTTTTCCGGAAGCCCATATTTTTCTTTTCCGAGGGCAATGCTCTTCATCAAAAATACCATGTTTCTTGCCAATGCGCGAACGGTCTGCAGACCTTCCTCGTCCTGTACCGCCTCGCCTTTTTCACGGCCATGAACGCTGTTCCAATATTGGCTGGTGGCAATCGGCATCCCGCTGATCCCGAAATATTTATTCAGTTCATCGTATGTAGCGGAACAGCCGCCTCTTCTCGCCACTGCCACGCTTGCGCCGACTTTCATGGTTTTATCGAATCCTGTGCTGTAAAACAGCCGGTCAAGACAGGCAATCAGCGTAGCATTTGCAGACGCGTAATATACAGGGCTTGCTACTACCAGGCCATCGCTCTCTTCAAATACAGGAGCCAGCTTGTTTACTTCATCATCAAACACACATTTTCCATTTTTTGCGCAATTACCGCAGGCGATGCAGCCACGGATAGCCTGATTGCCTACTCGCACGATCTCCGTTTCCACGCCCTCTGCCTGAAACACTTTATCCATTTCATCCAGCGCAATTGATGTATTGCCGCCCACCCGCGGACTTCCGTTTAACATTAATACTTTCATGTTCTTCCACCTTTCTGCTTCGCTTAAAGATTTACCATAAAGATTCATTCATTTTTCTATATTCCATGCCGATACTATAACACAGATTTTAATTTCTGTCGACCTTACTCGTTACAGGTCACACCGTTTATAGCCCGTGGAATTGCGGTTTTGGGGCATTTATGCAGGCCATAGAAGGAATTCTCTCACCAGTTCCCGCAGGCAATACCGATATGTCCGCTTTTCCACTCCACTTTCCGTCAAAATGGATGTAACCGCATATTCTTCCCCGTCTACCAGATAATGCACCAGCCCGACCTGCGTTCCCTCTGCCACAGGTGCTTCGATGGTTTGCAGCATCTCGACCCGGACTTCGACCTGATCGCCGGAGCGCATCAGGACTTCGGTCGGGGAGGGTTCTTCCAGAATAGTAGAAACGCTTTCCTGCTGTCCGTTCGTGACGGTGAGCGTTTTCGTCGGAATTTCGGCAACAGTAATATCGCGCGCTTCAAATTCCGTGAGTCCGTAGTTCATCAGTTTTTTCGTATCGACCCATTTGTAGCCTTTATTGTTCGGCCATCCGCAGGCCAGAAGTGCCACGATCAAAAGCTTCCCGTCCCGCGAAAGAGCACCGACATAGCAGTAACCCGCTTTTCCTGTGAAGCCGGTCTTGCCGGAAAGGGCGCCTTCCATTAGATTCAAAAATGCATTATGGTTTGTACAGCTATAGGTTCGTGTACCGGAAATATTAGAAAAGGTATAGGAAGCGGTTTGCGTCACCGCCAGAAATTCTTCGCTTTTCGGAGACTGTGTGAGACAGTAACGCATGACCAAAGCCAGATCATGCGCAGTCGTGTGATGCTCGCCATTCTCGTCTTCGGCATCGAGGCCGTTTGGTGTGATATAGTAGGTCTGCGTACAGCCGATTTCGGCTGCCTTTGCATTCATCATGGCAGCGAAATTTTCAACACTGCCGCCGACAGTCTCGGCAATGCAGACCGCCGTGTCATTGTGGGATTCCAGCATCAGAGAATACAGCAGATCGCTCAGATAGAAGGAGTCTCCCTTAATCATACCAAGCTTGACCTCCGGCTGTGCGGAGGCAGTGCCTGACACGGTGCATACAATTTCTGTATCCTCTGTCATAGATTCCAGGGCGAGAATGCAGGTCATAATTTTGGTCGTGCTCGCCATTGGAAGCGGAGAATCGCCATCTTTATTATAAAGAATGCGTCCGCTGGTTCCATCCATCAGAACTGCACTGGTCGCATATAAATCAAGAGAAGCTTCCTGCGTGGCAGAAGCCTTTACCCGTATACCTTCCGGTTGCCTGCATACCTGCCCGCATAATAAAACAGCAAAAATGATAACCCACGCAAAGATTCTTTTTCTTATTCCAGGATTTCGCCTCATATAGAAAACTCCTGCCGCATCCGATTTTTATGACACCGGCAAACTGTCCGTGTCTTTCCCAGTATATGCTTTCGAAATTTTCTCTATGCGTTTACAAGAATGTGCACCGCCTGTCTGGTTTCTCCGCTTCCACACGACACGAATTTTACCGCGCCTCTTGCGCATCCCTGCTCCAGATGACCGGCTCGTATTTTCTGCGCAATATGCGCACGACACGGTTCATATCTCCCTGAATGACTTCGTCGTATTTTCCGGAAATGCTCCCGAAGGTCACTGTTCTGTGTATTCCAATCCGTGTCTCCAGCTCTGTCAGCATATGCTCACGCGTAGCTTCCCGATTATAAATCTTAATGTACGCATATCCCGGATAATCCGTCGAGTCGTAACAGAGGATTTTAAAACGTTCACAGTAACCTCCCCTCTTCAATTCCCCATAAAAGGCTTCCATCCTCGCTTTCGGATAAAGCAGCATCAGATAAACGGCTTCCGCATCGTCAGGAGTTTGGCGGCAGATATAATTGCGCAGAGGAGAGCGCCGCAGCTTTGATACGAGAACGCTGTGTATTTTTTCTTCTGTATTCTGATAGTAGATGACAATCGTATCTTCCAGAATCACATTGGTAAAGCACATGAGACCATGCATCTTGGCCAGCGCAAGTAATTCCTGCGTCTCTTCGACTGTCAGTGTATATTTTTTCAGGTAACGCTTTTCGTTGATATCATAAAGTGCTGCGCCGTCCATGACAATCACAGGCAAACGCAGACGAATATCGCGCATCGGTTCGAGCAAAGAAGCTGGTGTGCGCATAGTGGAAATGGTAAAATTCGCACCCTCATCCAGCATCCGGTTCAACTCTACCCGGCTGTAATCGCTCATAGAATCTTTCGCGTCAATGAGTGTGTCATCCAGCCCGGAGACAAAAAGAATGTCCTTTCGTTTCTTTCGCGGCAGAGAAAACGTATTCACCAACAGCCCGATCAGGATACCGACCACAGTATCCAGAAATCGGTTCCACACAAAAAGATATGGATTCAGATCGCCCGCGTGATTGACTACAATGCTCAAAAATACCACGCAAGAAAAATAGGAAGCCTGTTTTTTCTTTATCAAAACTGTGGTATATAAGACCAGAATCACCATGCCGGAAATCACCGCCGCATTGATCACCTGAAATACCATCGTCGCTTCCGCCAGCGCTTCCATCGAAATCAGGCTTCCCCGAAGCAGCAGGAAAACAAGGCCGTAAAGCGCCCCGATGACCGTGCCGATCATACGCTGATACGCATTTTTAAAGGTAGTAGCCGTGTACATCTGGATACACCAAAGCGCCGCCAGCTGAGAATAAAAGACAATTCCGCTGTTTCCGCGGAGAAAGGAAACAAAATAACACAAAATAATTGCTGCCGCTGATTTCAGGATTCGCATTCCCGGATGCGGCAGGCGCGACAAACAAAAGGATGGTTTCTGTTTTTGCTGATTCATCATCTGGTCTTCTCCCCTGTTGTAAAAGTATTCGCGGGGCGGGTGCGGCATAAGCTGCAAAACACCCTGCCCGCCCCTGCGATCGAGTAGGAGGCGGCTTGACGGCTCCTACTCGCCCGCGCGGGCTGCGTCTGGCATCAGCCAGAAAATCCTTACGCAGCCCTGCGCATATAAAAGGAGCCTGAAAAATCAGGCTCCTTCGCTGCGAAGCTATCTTAAATCCAAATCCTTTCACTGTCAATATAGAAGTTTCAGAATTTCTAATCTGTCAGATTGTTGATCCGTCCTGTTATGCTCCTTTAGTCTAAATGGAACACTTTCTGTAAATCTACGGATACCGGGCTGTTGTCCGGATTGGTCTCCATGATATCTGCCATGAAATCCCACCATTTGCGGTTGATCGCGGTATCGCTGCTCTGCGCCCATTTTTCCTCGTCTTCGATCTCAATATAACCAAAAAGGGTCAGTGTCTCTCGATCCAGGAAAATGGTGTAGTTTTTACCGCCGTACTCATGAATCATGTCTTTCATCTCGGGCCAGAGCTGGTTATGTCTTTTTTCATATTCCGCTTCCTGTCCCGGGTATAATTTCATTTTAAATCCTTTGATCATGTCGTTCCTTTCTTTCGATTATCGTTACTTATCAATCACGTTCTGATCTGATTTGCGTTATTTTATCCTCTGCAAATGTGATCTGCAACAGTAACTATCTCGTCACAATATCCACTGGTACGTTAAAGATCTTCGCCACTTTCAGGATGGTGTCAATGTGTCTGCCGGTCGCAGCCGCAAAATGATGCGTCGGGCCGCATTCGCTCCAACGATTCACAAACTCCCGCGCGCCGCAGGTGAAACGGGTTCTCATGTTGGTATCGCCAAAGGAAAGGATTTCGCCCTCCTCGTTGACACCTTCCGCCACAACAAATTTAAAATGTCCATCGCCGTCCTGGGTGATTGCAAGATAAGTCACCGGCCCTAAATACGGATAAAACTGGGTCAGATAACCGCCGCCTGTCTTCCCGTGGAAGACTTCTACGATCTTCATAGTCGGCTTTTTGTCGGATATATCCGCGTCGCCGGAGCCGCTGTGCCCGATAATGGCAATGTCATCATTAAAATCAATAGAATACATCTCTGCAAGCTGTCCGGTACCGGAGATCGTCTTTAAGATACTCATTGCCATCGCGACCTTCATATCTCCTTCTACCGCACACGCCACGCCCTGCTTGATCAGCATGGAAAATGCCGGAATCAGCATACTGTCAAGCACACCTGCCTTTCCGGTCGCAAGTCCGTCATAATGGGATGCGATCAGACCAAGCTTTTCTTCCTTTACCCACTGTTCAAAAGCTACCACATACCGGGCCATCTCCCAGACTTTTTCAATGGTTCCGCCGCCCTCAATGTCAAAGGTATCCAGGATATCCTGCGCTTTCGCGCGAATCGCGTCCTCGTCTGTCACATTGTCCGCGATAATCCACATTTTCTCCCAGTCGAACTGCTTTGTATAGAGATTCATCCGCCGATAAAGGTTCGTCTCATCAATGTAGAGATCCATCATGCCCGGATACGGCCGGCCAATCTGCGCGATATTGGTATCGCGGAATCTGCGCCGGGTCTGCGCTGCGCGGCACCAGTCCTCAATCTCAGCCTGAACACCCGCGTCTCCGCCTTCTACAACACCCGTGATCACAGCATGTCTCTTGCCAAAACGCTCCAGATCCGCAACCATTTCACCGACCGCGCCGCAGGCATAACCCTCGCCGAGCCAGGAAGCGATATCGGTATGCTGATAATCCAGCGCCTTGAGCTTCTGCACATTTACCAGTACCACCGGCACGTCCAGATCCCGCACCGCCGGAAGCATATTGTAAGATGTCGCATAGGTCAGCAGCTGCAAAAATACCAGATCCACATCCGCCGCGCGGAATTTATCGCCAGCTGCCTGAGACTGCTCTTTCGTCGTCACCATACCGCCGTCAATAATCTCCACGGTATCCGGCAATGTCTTTTTAAACGCTTCAAACTGTGCCTCAAATTCCGGCACCAGCTGCGGGAACTGCGGCAGGTATGCGCCAAGCGCGATAGAGAAAACGCCAACTCTTGCTTTCGTCTCTACTAACATGATAAAACCCTCCTCCTGTTTATATCGTAAACGATGTCCAAACACAGTTGCCAAAATTTACTGTAATATAGTAAACGACGTAAGTCGTTTTACTTTGCGCCGGACGCAAGGCTGCGAAGCAGCCATTCCTCATGCGTCCGTGTGCATCCTTTATAGTGAATGACAAAAGAATTTTGTCGTTCACTATAATTACGAAAGTGTCTTCTCATTATAAATCTTAATGTCGAACGATTCATGGACACAAGTGCGTGCTTCCTCAATCGAGTTGAATTCGCCCCTTTTCAGCATCTGTGCCAGCAGGTTGCCAATCGCAGTTGACTCGGTCGGCCCCGCATGTACCTCCTTGCCGGTCGCCCGCGCGGTCAGTTCATTCAGATACCCCGCGTTGCAGCCGCCGCCCATAATGTGGATGCGGTGATATTTTCGCTTGCCCATTTCTTCCAGTTCTTTCGCCGTCTTCGCGTAGCAATCCGCGAGACTTCCGTAAATGACCGTCGCGAGTTCTCCGATCGTCTCCGGTACCGGCTGCCCGGTTCTGCGGCAATAATCTCTCACCGCCTCCGTCATATTATCCGGGGAGAGAAAACAGGAATCATTCACGTCTACCCTTGACGAGAAATCCTTTGCCTCCTCAGCCATCGCACAGATTTCAGAAAAGCTATATGCATCCTGATATTCGTGTCGAACCGACTGGATCATCCACAGCCCCATAATATTTTTCAAGTAGCGGAAACGCCCTGCGTAGCCGCCCTCATTCGTCAGGTTCAGCTCACGGCTTCTGGGCGAACAGTCCGGCGTCAGCCGCTCTATCCCCATCAGCGACCAGGTACCGGAACTGATGTAGATAAAGTCATCATCATTTGCAGGCACAGACAACACAGAAGATCCAGTGTCATGGGTCGCCGGTGCTACCACCTGAAGGTCGAATCCGACCTCTTTTTTTATTTTCTCACTCAGTGACCCGACCACAGTACCCGGCATGATCAGCTTCTGGAAAATTTTTCTCGGATATCCAAGCATATCCATCAGTTCATAATCCCAGTCTTTCGTCACAGGGGAAACCAGCTGCCCCGTCGTCGCCTCCGTATACTCGCAGGTTTTATTGCCAGTCAGCAGAAAATGGAAATAATCCGGCACATGCAAAAGCGTCTGCGCCTGTTCAAGCTGCTCCGGATGGTTTTTCTTAATCGCCATCAGCTGGTAAATAGTATTAAAAATCGCTTTCTGGATCCCGGTGCGCGCGTAAAGGTCTTCTGAGGAGATCACTTTATAGACCTCCTCATCCATGCCATCCGTGCGGTGGTCACGGTACCCGACCGTGTTGCCGATCACCTGATCCTGGTCATCAAGGAGCACAAAATCCACGCCCCAGGTGTCAATTCCCATACTCACAGGGATTTTCCCAAGCTTTCGGCATCGCTTCATCCCATTTAAGATTTCCGCAAACAGGCGGTCATACTCCCAACAGAGTTCGCCGTCTTTTTTGACGAGGCCATTTTCAAAGCGATAAACCTCCTCCAGCACAATTCTGCCATCCTCCAGATGTCCGAGGATATGGCGTCCACTGGATGCCCCAATATCCACCGCAAGATAGTAAACTGACATAGATACCTCCTTAATAACTGATCACCTTCGTCCCAATCGGGATATTATCATAAATCCACTTTGCGTTCGCAAGGGAAAGCCGTACACAGCCGTGGGAAGCATTCGTACCAAGACCACTCTCCTGAACCTGCGTCATGCTGCCCGGCTCATACAGGATCGAATGGAACAGGTAGTTCCCATAGAACTGCGTGTAATACCAGCAGGTATAGGTAGTACCAAATGCCTTGCCCTTTGCGAGCACCGTATAAGAGCCCTTCACCGTAGGCGAAGAGGACTTTCCAGTCGCACATACAAAGTAATACTTCAGCTGCCAGTTCCCATAAGAGCCGTAGAAAACGCCTACCCGGTTCGTGGAAGAATTCACCAGAAGAAGCCATTTGGTACTGCTGCTGTAGGACTGGGCCTTGCTGATCATCGCCACTGCGCTGGTTTCGATAGAAGCAGTACGTTTTCCGTTGCTGTCTACCTGTCCATAGCCCTCTGACGCAGACCCGACGATACCGCTAGTCTGCAGAACTCCGCTGCTGTTAAAGTAATAAGCGCCGCCGTCAATCGTCACCCAGCCGGTCTGCATTTTCCCGGAGGATGAGAAATAATACTTGCTGCCGCTGATTGTCTGCCAGCCGGTCTGCATCACACCCGTTGATGAGAAATAATAGGTCGAGCCGCTGATCTTCTGCCAGCCGGTCAAAGCCGCGCCGTACTCTTTCCCGGAACCGTCCGGATTGAAATAATATTTGCTGCCATCGATGGTCTTCCAGCCCGTCTTCATCTTACCAGTAGTGGAAAAATAATACCGATAACTGCCAATTTTGATCAGTCCCGTCGCAGCAGTCCCCTGCTTTCCGTTCGAATTGCTCTTCAGGAAATAATATTTATAACCATTAATCGTCTTCCAGCCCGTCTTCATCTTACCTGCCGACGAAAAATAGTAACGGTAGCTGCCAATCTTAACCAAACCCGTCGCCGCAGAGCCCTTCGGCGCAGATTCCTTTGCGCTCTTGTAGAAATAATAGGTAGAATTCCCTATTGTCTGCCAGCCGGTCTGCATGACACCGGCCGATGAAAAATAATACCGATAGCCGCTGATCTTAAGCAGGCCAGTCGCCGCAGAACCCTTCGGTGCGGATTCTTTCGCACTCTTATAAAAATAATAGGTAGATTTGCCTATCGTCTGCCAACCGGTCTGTTTCACACCGTCCACATAATAATAAGTATATCCGTCCGCCGTTATAAGCCCCTGCAGAAGAGCCTCGGTCTCGGACTCTGTTTCTGTAGATGCTTCAGTCTCTGTTATCGCTTCCGTTTCCGACTCAGCCGCACTTTCCGTCACAGTCTCTGTCTCTGATTCCGCCGCGGTCTCTGTCTCTGATTCCGTCGTCTCCTCCGCGACTGCCGCAGCAGATTCGCTTGTCTCTGGAGCCGTCACCGTCTCCATAGCAATCTCGCCGGATTCATTCATCTCTTCCCCGGTCGCTGCATCTGTAACCGCCTCAGCTGATTCTTCTGCCCCGGCATCCGTCTCTTCCTCCAAAAACACTTCTGCTGCTGTCTCATTTGAATTTACCGTTGTCTCAGAGATGCTCTCCTCGGCATATGCCTGGTATCCCATGCCAAATGGAAGGCCGGAAATCAAGGCAGTAGTCAATAATAAGATCAGTTTTTTCTTCATTATGTCTCCTCCCCTTCTAAGATCTTATGAATAGACTTATGAATAGACTCATGAAGAATATATTACCATATTTTCCTTTTTCCTGTCTACTACTTAGGAAAATCTTCATATTTCCTTAGGGTTTTCATTCGCCAGGATAAATGCACCGGACTCCCGCCCGGTCAAATTCCCGCAGCCATGCTTCGGACGGCTGCTCATCTGTGACAACGATATCCACGTCCTGCAGGTCACTTACGATCGCAAACGCGTCCCGGTCGAACTTTGTACTGTCCACGGCCAAAATTCGGGTCTTCCCCGACAGGAGCATTGATTTTTTTATCTCCGCGAGAGAATCCTTTGATTCCATATAGCCTCTCTCCCGGCTAAAGGCTTTGCAGGAAAAAATGACCTTGTCCGCATAATGCGCACGTATCGAACGCTCCGCCTCAATTCCGATAAACGTCAGATAACGCTCGTCCATTACACCGCCGGTCGAAATAATTTCCCACTCCGGCGCGTCCGTCAGAGACAACAGAATTTCCATGGAATTTGTCAGAACCGTCAGGCGATTTCTGGCTTCCTTCAGCGCTTTTGCAACAAAGACAGCCGTACTGCTGGCGTCCAGAATGATATGATCCCCCTCTTCCACCAGAGAGGAAACAAGCTCCGCTATCCTCTGTTTTCCCTGTACATTCTGGTTTTTTCTGATATTGAAAGGAAGATCAATGCCAGTATCCTCATTGATCACTGCACCGCCATAACTCTTTGTCGCATAGCCTTCCTTTTCCAGCTTATCCAGGTCACGCCGTATAGTCTCTTCCGAAACGCCATAATGCAGGCTGAGTTCGGAAACTACCACTCGTTTCTCCATCTGCAGCTTTTCCAGGATTTCATTTCGTCTTTCCAATGCCAGCATTTTCCCGTCCCACCTTTTTCTCTGTTCTGTCTTAGAGAAGCTTTTCCATCATCTTCCGATCCGGATGCGCAATGACAGAGGAATCCAGGTACATCCCTTTTTCTGCCACCAGCTGCTTCGCCCGCTCAATGGACGCCTCTACAGCCGACACTTCCCCGGTGATCAGCATATAAGACTTCCCGCACATACCTTTGGCGATACGCAGCTCGATCAGTTCTACAATTGCTGTCTTCGCGGCCTGATCCGCCGCTTCTATAATAGACGCCGCATCATAAGTCTCCAGAATGCCGAGCGCGCTGATCTCCTTTACCTGAGAAGTACCATAGATCGCCGGAAAAATCGACTCGTGCGGATTTCCCAGGACAAAACTGTCAATGCATTTATCTTCATACGAAGTGACCGCTGTCTCCACCGCCGCCTTAACCGCGCTCAGATTTCCGGCAATGATAGCAATATATTTTCCGGGGCATACGGTCTGTGCCTCGATCAGCTCCACCTCGGCTGTTTTTACCATAGCATCCGCCGCGGTAATGCCGGCAGCGGTCGTCTTAAATTCTATCATTCCAATCGCTTTACTCATCGCTGTACATCCTTTCCGTGCGCAATCACAATATGGCGTTCCGTCACTTCTGTTACCTTTCCGCCAATGGAAGCGTGAATCCCGACGCTTAATCCCTGCGCGGGGCAGGCAATCATCTGTCCCCGGCTCACCTCATCGCCAGCCTTTACAATGGCTTTCGCCGGAGCGCCAATGTGCTGGCTGAGAAGAATCTTTACTTTGGAAACCGATGCCAGAGACTCATCCATCGGAGCGTCCACATCATACCGTGAAAGCCCCAGGCGCGCCATCAGGCGCTCCTCCGGCACCTTTCGGAATTCTCTGGAAGGACGTACCGGCACGGGCTGAACATTCTGCGGCGGCCGGACGCCTGCCTGCCGCAGACCGGCCTTCATATCCGCAAGCAGAGACCTCGGGGCAAGGCTCTGTGGACAGGCATACATTTCACAGACGCCGCAAGAGCTGCAAAATGACGCATCCAGATACGGATTCAAATCGCGGAAATCCTGATTGGACGCCGCTCTCATAAATTTTGCCGGGTCAATCGGATGACCCAGCGCATGGCGCGGACAAAGATCCGTGCAGGTGCTGCACTGACAGCAGATGGAAGCCGCCCGCTTTAAATCAATGGAAGATGTCCGCTGTTTTTTTCTGACAATTGTGTGATCCCCTGGGAGAACCAGAATCGCATTCGTCGTTTTTGTAACCGGCTCATCGCCGCTGCCAATGCGTCCCATCATCGGCCCGCCGACAAAATAAACCGGATCACTGACCGTGACATTCCCCGCAAGCGCAACCACATCGTCCAGCGTGCATCCAATCGGCACCCGAACCGTTACCGGACGGCTGACTTCCGCTACGACCGATACGTACTTGTCTGTCACCGGTTTTTTCTGCTCTAGCGCACGGTACACATTATAAACGGTCTCCACGTTAAATACCGCAACGCCCTGCTCGATTGGCAGACCGCCGGGACGCACGACACGCCCGGTCGCCTCATAGATCAGCACTACCTCATCGCCCATCGGGTAAACCTCATCCAGCAGATGAAGACGCATCCCGGGAAATTCTTCGATGTGCTGCCGCAGCGCGCGCACTGTCTGTGCATAAGATTTTTTCACACCAATGATTGCCTCGGACGCTCCCACTGTCTGCGCAATCAGATGGAATGTCTTCATAATCTCATATGCGTGGCGTTCCAAAAGCTGCCGGTGCAGCTTTAAAAGCGGCTCACACTCCGCACAATTCATAAGAATTGTATCCGCCTTGTCTGTCAGCTTCGCGTAGGTCGGAAAACCGGCCCCTCCGGCTCCCACCACGCCGCATGACTGAATGATGTCCTGAAGTTCTTTTATTTCCATCACGTTACTCCATCTATCTTTCACAGCACTTCCGAACGGTTACTTTCTTGTCGCTGCACCGTCCAAAACGTCACTGGCATCGTCGATAATACCGACAATCGCCGCGTCCACCGGCGCATGATCTGCCCCGCAGCCAATCCTGGCCGCACTTCCCTGCGCCACAAGCACATATTCTCCAATCCCGGCGCCGATGATGTCAATCGCTATCAGCTGTCCCTGACCAGAGGCCATGCTCTGCACAGGCTCGACAATCATGAATTTACTTCCGATTAATTTTTCACTCTTACGCGTGGAGACCACGCTTCCCACTACTTTCCCTGCAATCATTTCGTGCCTCCCCGCACCATTTTATCAGACCGGGCGAATCGAATCCTTTCCCCTGTTCGTCTCACCGGATGCATAATTCAAAGCAAACGCTTACGGCTCAATCCACAATCGTCACCATATCCCCGGTAGAGATCAAAGCCGCATTCGCCTCATCTGTATCGATATGCATCTCCAGCGTAAAGCTCTCATCTACACGTATTTTTACGTGATCGAAGATGGTGCCACGCTCGTTATCCGCTCGAACGGAGACAAAATCACCGTCCCTGACACCGGCTGCCCGCGCATCAGCGGGAGACATATGAATGTGGCGCATGGCAACAATGCAGCCCTCGTTCAGATAAATGGCTCCTTTGGGTCCGACAATGGCAATCGGCGCACTGCCCTCAATGTCGCCGGATTCCCGCACCGGCACATTCATGCCAAGCCGGATCGCATCTGTTGCAGAGACTTCCACCTGCGACGCCTTACGTACCGGACCAAGCACACGGACGTTCTCAATTGCACGCAGCTTCAAACCCACAATCGTCACTGTCTCATTGGAGGCAAACTGTCCGCCCATCAGTTCTTTACGTTTTGTAAGCTGATACCCTGGGCCAAACAGGGCTTCTACATGCTCCTGCGTCAGGTGAACATGCCTCGCGGAGACACCGACCGGTACGGCAAACCCATCACTTTTCTTTTCTGTCTCCATTCGGTTGATCGCTTCGATCACCAGTCTTGTGATTTGTTCCACATTTGCTGTTTCCAAGGGTACACCTGCTTTCTGCAATCCGCTTCCCCGACTCATCCGGTTATCAAATCACCGATGCAGTCGGGAAACGGACGAAAAATACCTGACGTAAAGCTGCTTACTTTAATGTCGGAAGAATCTTCTCTACATCAGTGTGCGGTCTCGGGATTACATGGGTCGCTACCAGCTCGCCCAGTCTGGAGGCAGCAGCACTTCCGCTTTCTACCGCGGATTTTACCGCGCCTACATCGCCGCGCACCATCACGGTTACCAGACCAGAGCCGATCTTCTCAGTGCCTACGAGCGTTACGTTTGCAGCCTTGCACATCTGATCCGCCGCCTCGATTGCCGCTGTCAGTCCTCTGGTTTCAATCATTCCCAATGCTTCCTGTGTCATTTTCTTTTCCTCCTTATTGGATGTTGTATGTTTTGTTTCCTGGTTCACAGTTTCCATTTCCGCAGCCTTTTGCGCTGCCCTTGCCGTCCGTCTCGGCGCAGCCGCTTTTTTCGAAGCCGCTGTATCGGATGTTACCTTTTTTTCATCAGCCATGCTTCTATTCCTCATATCCCTTGTCCCGGTTCAAACAGGGAATCGCAGAACTCTTCCGGTCACTCTCCGTCCGTCATTCCGCCCTGCGCTCTCCATCTGGACGCGCTCAGTTCCACAATCCGGACAATCTCCTCGTGAGGACGCGCAATCACAGCCTGGCAGACCGGCTTCTTGATCCCATTTGCGGCGGCAGCCTCTACCGCCTCCGTAACGGCAGCTACATCGCCCTGAACAATCACGGTCACAAGCCGCCCGCCGAGCTTGCGCTCCCAGGAGACCAATTCAACACCCGCCGTTTTACACATAATGTCCAGCGCGTCAATCGCCGCTACCACACCCGAGACTTCTATAAAGCCATACGATTTATCCATGAACAAATTCCTTCTGTTTTCAGATCTTCGGCAGAATCTTCTCCACATCACTGTGCGGTCTCGGAATCACATGTGCCGCCACCAGTTCTCCAAGCCGGGATGCCGCCGCGCTGCCGCTCTCCACCGCAGCCTTTACCGCACCTACATCACCGCGCACCATCACGGTCACCAGACCGGAGCCAATCTTCTCCGTACCGGCCAGCGTTACTTCCGCTGATTTTGTCATCGCATCCGCTGCCTCAATCGCCGCTGTCAATCCTCTGGTTTCAATCATTCCCAATGCTTCCTGTGCCATGGTTATTTACCTCCGCTCATTTTTTAATCTTTATCCAAAGCGCTGATTTTCAGCATCTTCTCCGTCCCCTCTTCCGGGTTCGGTATAATGTAATGCTGCACAACACCCGTCATGCTTTCGGCTACCCGCAGACCCGCGTCCATCGCCGCCGTCACATCCGCTACGCTTCCGCGAAACTTTATGCAGACGAGAAGCGGTACCGGAAGGGCGTCCGCGTTGGCCGGTTTGTTTTTATCAAAAACCTCCAGACGGACATTCGCCGCCTTACATACCGCGTCAGCCGCCACAAAGGCTGTTGTCAGCCCGTAAACCTCTAAAATTCCCGCCGCCTCTGCCATACGGTTGTGCCTCCATTTTATTCATTAACAATCGCGATCTTCAGACCGGTCATCGCCAGGTTCGTCTGCAACGCCTCATTGATCTGATCAAGCGGGAACCGGTCGGTAATCAGATCCGAAATCGGAAGCCCGATCGCCTTTGCCCTCCGCAGGAAATCAAAAGTCGTCGCGTAGTCACGCAGAGTGTATACCCAGGAGCCCACGATCGTGATTTCCTTTGAGCAAATGTCAAAATGCGGGTTGATCGTCGCGTCGCCGCCGTTTACAAAGAAGCCCAGCTCGCAGAGCCCGCCGCCGTTGCGGATAAATTTATAGATATTGGAATGTCCGCCCGGTGCGCCGGTGCACTGGAACGCAAAGTCAGCCAGATGTCCGCCAAATGCGTCTTTCACGCCGCCTGCCAGGGCTTCGATTCCTTTAAAGTTTTTGAAGTTAACAGAGGTTTCCGCGCCCATCTTTTTCGCGAATGCCAGCCGTCCTTCGTTGCCGTCCACCGCGCAGATATTTTCCACGCCCATTGTACGCAGCACCGCGATGCACAGCAAACCGATCGGACCGCAGCCCTGCACGACCACTCTGCTGTTAAAGCGGAGGATGCCGGTGGTCTTCGCGCGCTCTACCGCATGCACCAGCACTGCCGACGGCTCAATCAGGATTCTCGAATCCAGATCCAGGTCGCTCACGTTGAAAAAGGTGGAGCCAAACCCGCCGCCGCGGATAAAGATATAATCGGAAAACCAGCCGTTCAGATGAATGTCATCGTCCGGCAGAAGCCCATACACATCCGAACCGCCCACATTTTTCTTGTTCAGGTCGAACATCGTGATTTCCGGGTCATCCTTGAAAATCATGCAGGTAACGATCTTATCGCCGATTTTCACCGGTTTCCCAGCGGTATCGGTCTTTACATTTTTTCCCATCGCCACGATCTCGCCGGTGCCCTCATGTCCCAGCGCAACTGGAATCAGGCCAAAGGGGTCATTTTTGAACTCGTGCGCGTCTGTCCCGCAGACACCGCAGCCCTCTACCTTTACCAGAATATCATCATCGCCCACTGGCGGAATCGGATATTCCTTCACATCAAAATGATTTTTCGCCGTCAGCATTGCAACATGCGCCGTCTTCGGGATGCCGCCGCGCGCTGCGCCTGCAGAAGCCGCTGCCGTGCTGCCGTTCATCCCGGCAAGGACCTGCCTGACGATCTCTTCTATATTAGCACTGTTCATTTCCATAAATTCTATTACCTCCTACCGGATACACAGACTGTCTGTCATCACACAGCGTCTTCTCTTCGTAAAGGTACTGGCACTGGTAAGCCCCTCGCCGGTGCGGCTCGCGATGGTGAAAGTACAGAAACCCTCGCCGCCAAAACCAATGGCGGAGTAGGACGGCCCGTTTTTCACCAGGATAGCCGTGTCAATCGCTTTCGCGTATTTCGTGATGTTGTCCACATTCTTGGAATGAATGTGCGCGGAATGGCGGTTGCCATGCTCCAGCCAGACGGCCTGCTCCACCGCGTCGTCAAAATCCTTCGCCCGCACCATTCCGAGAATCGGCATCATCAGCTCCGTCGTAATCAGCGGATGCTCCTTCGGTCCCTCAAAGACGATGCAGCGGATGTTTGCCGGGGCGTCCACACCAATCATGGCAAGCAGAGTGCGCGCGTCGCGTCCCACGCATTTGCGGTTCAACTTTCCGCCCTCAAGCACGACTGCCGTGAGCGCGTCCTGCTGCTCTTTCGATGCCAGATAGCAATCATTTTCCGTGATCAGATAGTGCATCAGCTCATCCGCAATGGAGGACACCGCTACGATCTCCTTCTCCGCAATACAGGGCAGATTGTTGTCAAAGGTACAACCATTCACGATATCCTGCGCTGCTTTGCGGATATCTGCGGTCTCATCCACCAGAGCCGGGGGATTGCCCGCGCCTGCGCCGATACCGCGTTTGCCGGAGGAAAGCACCGCCGTCACCACACCCGGACCGCCGGTCGCGGCAATCAGGGGGATGTCCTTGTGCTTCATCATAATATTGCTGGTCTCCAGCGTCGGCTTCTCCACGGTCACGCAGACGTTATCCGGACCGCCAGCTTCTAGAGAAGCTTCATTAATCAGATTGATCGCGTAAATCGATGTCTGAATCGCCTGAGGATGCGGGTTAAACACCACCGTGTTGCCGCCCGCCAGCATTCCGATTGTATTGCAAAGGACGGTCTCGCTCGGATTCGTACACGGTGTAATCGCACCGATCACACCAAACGGCCCCATCTCAATCAGGGTCAGCCCCCGGTCGCCAGACCAGGCGGTCGTCGTGATATCCTCCGTACCGGGCGTCTTATCCGCCACCAGATGATGCTTCAGAATCTTGTCGCCGACATTGCCCATGCCGGTCTCTTCCACACCCATGCGCGCCAGTATTTCCGCGTTCTCATGAATTTTCTTTCTTATACAGGAGATAATTTTTTCACGCTGGTCCATGGACATGACCCGCACGATCTTCTGCGCGCTCTTCGCGGCCTCAATCGCCTCATTCATATCCTTGAAAATACCGTGTTTTCCTGCGGAACCGGTATTTCCCCCGCTCGTCTGACCCTGCGCGTCCAGATTTTTCAGCACTGCCTGTACAATCTCCTGTACCATCGTTTCATTGATTGGCATGCGCTCTTCCTCCTAAGCACCCAGCTGCTCCAGTACCTGCTTTGTAATCTTCGCCACCAGCTCCGGATCTACGCCGTCCGCTTTTTTCTCAGACGAATTCTTCCCTACAAAATCATACTGATAACCAGGGAACTGCTTGTAGCTCTCATCCTCGCAGATGCCGCAGTTGTGGCAATTTTTTCCATCCTTATTCTGGCAAAGGTTCGCCGGATGCTTGCCTGCCATGCCGAATTTGCGGCGAATCGCATAGAGCTTCTCAATGTTCTTCTCATCAAATTCCTTCGGACCGCCCAGCATCCTCGACTGATAGAGAAGCTGTGCGTAAAACTCTACGGACTCCATCTTCATATAGGCTGCGTTCAGGTCGGTCGACCAGGTCAGCGCGCCGTGGTTCTCCAGCAGCACCGCGTCGAAATACGGAAGATATTTCTCCAGGCGATCCGGAATCTCATTCGTCGACGGTGTGCCGTACTCCGCGATCGGCACACAGCCCAGCGCGATAACCGCCTCCGGCATGATCGGCTGCGTCAGCGGAATCCCCGCGATCGCGAAAGAAGTCGCGTAAATCGGATGCGCATGTACCACGCTTCCGACATCCGGTCTTTTCTCATAGACTCTCATGTGCATCTTGATCTCAGAAGACGGCTTGAACCCCGGGTTCGCCTGAATCACTTCGCCCTTCGCATTCACCTTGCAGATGAAGTCCGGGGTCATAAAGCCCTTTGAGACACCGGTTGGCGTGCAGAGGAACTCATTGTCATTCAGCTTAACGGAAATATTTCCGTCATTCGCCGCTACCATGTTGCGATCATAGATACGCTTTCCAATGTCGCAAATCTGTTTTTTGATCTCATACTCATTTACCATGATTTTGCCTCCGTGTGGTTTGTTTACTTTTTTCTAGCATCTATCCTACAACATTCCACACAATCCGTCAAGTATTTCTTGTTGATTTTTGTTGGATTATTTGTGTTTTGTGTTGGATTCCGTTTTGTTTCACAATTCTAAACTGCAATTCGTTCTGCGGCCTGCCGTTTGGAAGAACTGCTTCTTCTTTATCCCCCGATCTGGCAGTCCAGCCCGCAGACCGCATGCACCGCTTTTTTCAGCGTGTCCATATGCTCCGCGGTCGGGGGAAGGATTTCTTTCATCTGATATTCCCGGCCCAATCCGTCGTATTTGTCCTGCCCCAGCCGATGGTACGGCAAAAGATGAATCTTCCGCACCCCGGGCAGCGTCGCGGCAAAGCGCGCAATTGCCTGAATCTCTTCGACTGAATCATTGAAGGTGGGGATAACCGGCACGCGGATGATCAGCTCCGTCTGTCCGGAAAGCGCTACCTTTCTGGCATTTTCCAGCATTAGGGCATTGTCCCTGCCTGTAAATTCCTTATGCTTTTCCCCGTTCATGTGCTTAATATCCATCAGATAGCGATCCAGCCACGGGAGAATCGCTTCGATCTTATCCCAGGACGCGCAGGCCATACTCTCAATCGCGGTATTGATGCCATGTTCCTTCGCCGCCCGCAAAAGAGCCTCCGTGAATTCCGGCTGGCAGAGACATTCGCCGCCGGAAAGCGTCATCCCGCCGCCGGAGCGGTAGTAATACGGGCGGTCCTGCTCCACCTCGGAGAGCATCTCACGCACCGTCACATCCCTGCCGATCGTCTTCTCCACGCCCTGCACCTTCATCGTCTGAATCCGGTACTCCTGCGATTCCGGATTGCAGCACCAGCGGCAGCGGAGCACGCAGCCTTTCAAAAACACAATTGTACGGATTCCCGGACCATCATGAATGGAATACCGCTGAATATCAAAAACGCGGCCGGTCGTGTCTAAATAATCCATGTCGTCCTCCTCTCCCGCAACTGCCGCCGCCATTTAGAATCCCTGTTCTGTACGATTAATAATGTCATCCTGTAAAGAACGGGAAAGTGTCGTGAACAGCGCACTGTAACCCGCGACACGCACCACCAGCTGCTTATAATTCTCCGGATGCTCCTGCGCGTCCAGCAGCGTCTCACGGCTGACCACATTGAACTGCATATGCATGCCCTTCTGGTCAAAAAATCCGCGGATCAGCGCCACGAACTTTTCCAGGCCTTCCCGGCCGGAAAGCGCGGACGGATGGAATTTCTGGTTAAACAGAGTGCCGTTCGATACAATAAAATGATCCAGCCGCGCCACGGAGCTTGCCGCTGCGGTCGGTCCTTTTACATCTCGGCCCGCGGATGGGGAAACGCCGTCCGCCACTGGTGTGTGCGCGTACCGTCCGTCCGGAGTGGCGCCCGTCTGTGCGCCGAGCGGCACATTCGCAGAAACCGGATACAGGCCTGCCTGATACCATCCGCCTCTTGGATTGCGGAAGGTCTGAACCGGTTTGGTATAATAGTAAGCCATCTCCCGCGCCAGCTGATCGACCTCAGGAATGTTGTTGCCATACTTTGGAACAGCCTCAATCAGAGAATGAATCGCTTCATAGCGCGCCAGCTTTGCCGGTTCCGGCTTCGTGTTCAGCACCATCCGCAGCACCGTCTCGGCCGTATTCGCATCAACCGTCTGTCCGGCGGCCTGCGCTTCTCTTAGAATCGTTGTCGTCAGGTCTGCAGCTGAGCGCTCATCCAGCCCCTTGCCATAATTCCAGGCAAGCGCTTCCTTGAGCTCCTGCATGGTAAATTTTTTCTGCTCATAGACCAGGGTGCGGATCGCGTAGAAGGAATCCGCAATGTTCGCAATGCCGAAGCCCTGCGGGCCGGTAAAGTTATATCTTGCGCCGCCCTCCTGCAGAGATTTCCCGCTTTTCAGGCAGTCATCCACCAGACAGGATTCAAACGGAAGCGGGCAGCGCTCGGCGTGCGCCACATCGATGGCATTGTCCGCGTTCACCAGCAGGGAAATGCAGTAATCCATCTGTTTTTTGTAGGCATCGCAGAATTCCTCGAAGGTCTCCATCTTCGTGACGTCGCCCGTCTCGATTCCCACCAGCTCGCCTTTGTCCCAACCATTAGAGAAAACCAGCTCCAGCGGGCGGCACATATTGAAGAATGCCGCATCATGCCAGCCGTCTGTTCTGCCTGCCTTCTGCGGCTCCACACAGCCGATGATACAGTAATCCCGTGCCTCTTCCAGAGAAAGCCCCCGGTTTTGCAAGGACGGAATAATCACTTCGTCGTTGTAATAGGCCGGCTGCCCAAGACCTGTCCGGGTCAGCTCCGCCGCTTTAATCAGGAATTCATGCGGCGAACCGTTCCAGACGCGGATGGAAAACGACGGCTGCGGCAGATGCACATGCTTCGAGGCCTGAATGCACATAAAGGAAAGATCATTGGTCGCATCCTCTCCGTTTTCATCCTGCCCGCCGGCAATCAGATTCTGGAACAGACTGTAGCCCGCAAAGCCTTCCGCGGATACGCCGTCGCGGCACTTATTCAGGTCATTTAGCTTCACCCATACGCAGTCCATCAGTTCCTGCGCAAATTCACGGGTGATCTTCCCCTGCTCCATGTCCTTCTTATAATAAGGGTACATATACTGGTCGAACCGCCCCGGAGAAATCGAGTGTCCGCTTGACTCCATCTGCAGCAGCTGTTGGACAAACCAGAACGACTGACAGGCCTCATAAAAACCGCGCGCCCCTTTTGCCGGAACCCGATCGCAATTTGCCGCAATCGTCAAAAGTTCCTGCCGTCTGACCGGATCCGCGCACTGTCCTGCCATCTCTCTGGCCAGCGCCGCATAGCGGCTGGCGTACTCTATCACCGCCTGACAGCTTAAAATCACTGCCCGCAGAAAACTCGACTTTTTCGCGTAATCGCCATCGCCCACATGGCAGGCGGCCAGCTCCGCCTCTGTCTTCTCGATAATTCCCTCGCAGCCGATCTCCAGCACTTCCCAGTATTTAACGGTAATGTGTCCGATGCCATTGTAGTAATAATTCCCCGGTGTAAAAATACCGTGTTCAATGGCCCGTGCTGCCTCCGGCGCCATATAAGCGGAAGCCAGTTCACTGGTAGTCTTACCCTTCCAATATTTATGTACTTCCTTAAGCTCTGCCTTCGTCTCCTCCGCGATATAAAACGGGTCCGCCGCGCGCGTCGCTACGGTATCAAACTCCGCCTCCAGCCACTCGTAAGAATACTCCGGGAACGTCTGACACCCGCGGGGCGCAAGTGTGCTGCTTCCTACGATCAGCTCCTGGTCGCGGATGGTAATCGGGATATACCGCAGAATATGCGCAAACGCTTTCGCCCTGCGCGTAATGATCGGCTCCCCCTCCGTCTCCTTATAAGATTCCGTCACCAGCTTCGCTCTGGCTGACTCAATCACCGGCATATTCACAAACAAGTCGTCAATCAGCTTCGTAATCCGCTCTGTTTTCGGAAGATCAACAATGTGAAACCTCTCCATTCTTCTCCTTTCCCATGAATGCCTTCCGGCATGCCATGCCATTTTTTGTATTACGGTAGTAGATCAAATTCTGATATCGATTATACTCGTATTTAGTGGGCATGTCAACACAACTCAACGCATATATTTGTTATTTTATGTTGTTTTTCCCTCATTTTTAGTGTGGTATTTTGTTGAACCCATGATATGGTTGCGAAATGCATGCCATTCACCTCCTGCTCGCCCGCGCGGGGCGGGTGCGGCTTTAGCCGCAAGACTCCTTGCCCGGCCCTGCGCATAAAAAGAACCGGCTGCCCTGGAACATTTCTCCAGGACTGCCGGTTCTTCCTCATTTGTAATTTTTGTATTCCTTTGCAGCTTAAAGTCTTTTGTGTCTTAAAATCTTTTTTCCTCCGTTTCTTAAGTTCTTTCGTATCTTACTGTCTTATGTACTCCACCGTCTTCTGTACTTTTCCTGCCATCTGCGGCTCAATTTCTTTTGTATACTTCACATCTTTTGTCTCTTTTGAGTCTTTTGTATTTTCCGGCATCTTTCGTAAAAGTGGAGTAAAGCGACTTACGTCGTTTACTATTATCCAAAGATCACGCTTTCTTATCCGCGATCGCTGCCTGCGCTGCCGCAAGTCTCGCAATCGGTACACGGAAAGGTGAGCAGGATACATAGTCAAGGCCGATCTTATGGCAGTATTCTACAGAAGACGGATCGCCGCCGTGCTCGCCGCAGATACCGAAATGCAGATCCGGGTTTGCCGGGCGTCCAAGCTCGATCGCCATCTCCATCAGCTTGCCGACACCATTCTGGTCGAGCTTCGCAAACGGGTCGTTCTCGAAAATCTTCGCGTCATAGTAAGAGGTCAGGAACTTGCTCGCGTCGTCGCGGGAGAAGCCATAGCACATCTGTGTCAGGTCATTCGTACCGAAGCAGAAGAAGTCCGCCTCTTTCGCGATATCATTCGCAGTCAGTGCCGCACGCGGGATCTCAATCATCGTACCAACTTCGTACTTCAATTCAACGCCGGCAGCCTTAATTTCCTTCTCAGCTACTTCTACAACAGTCTTCTTTACAAACTTCAGCTCTTTCGCGTCGCCTACGAGCGGGATCATAATCTCCGGAACAACATTCCAGTCCGGATGCTTCTTCTGTACATTGATCGCCGCGCGGATAACTGCCATCGTCTGCATCTTCGCAATCTCAGGGAACGTAACGTCCAGACGGCAGCCGCGGTGACCCATCATCGGGTTGAACTCTTTCAGCGCGTCAATCTGCTTGCGGATATGCTCCATGCTCTTGTGCTGCGCGTCCGCAAGCTTCCGGATGTCTTCCTCTTCGGTCGGAACGAACTCATGAAGAGGCGGATCCAGGAAACGGATGGTGACCGGATTGCCTTCCATCGCCTCATAGAGTGCCTCGAAGTCTGCCTGCTGATACGGAAGAATCTTCTCCAGGGCAGCTTCTCTCTCTTCGGTCGTCTCCGCGCAGATCATCTCACGGAAAGCGTCGATTCTCTCTTCGCCGAAGAACATATGCTCGGTACGGCACAGGCCAATACCTTCCGCGCCAAGCTCACGCGCCTTGCGCGCGTCTCTCGGCGTATCAGCGTTCGTTCTTACTTTCAGCTTTCTGTACTGGTCAGCCCAGGTCATAATACGGCCGAACTCTCCTGCGATCGTCGCGTCAACGGTCGGGATCAGACCCTCATATACGTTACCGGTCGAACCATCGATTGAAATCTCATCGCCCTCATGGAATTCCTTGCCGTTTACCGTAAACTTCTTATGCAGCTCGTCCATCACGATATCACCGCAGCCGGATACACAGCAGGTACCCATACCACGCGCTACCACTGCTGCATGGCTCGTCATACCGCCGCGAACCGTCAGGATACCCTGCGCGTTCTTCATGCCCTCAATATCTTCCGGCGAGGTCTCCAGACGAACCAGGACAACCTTCTCGCCTCTCGCTGCCCATTCCTTTGCGTCTTCCGCCGAGAAAACAATTCTGCCGCACGCAGCTCCCGGTGAAGCACCCAAGCCTCTGGTGAGCGGCACTGCCTTGTGCAGAATATAAGAATCGAACTGCGGGTGAAGCAGGGTGTCAAGGTTCCGCGGGTCGATCATCGCAACCGCCTCTTCCTCGGTTCTCTTGCCCTCATCTACCAGATCACAGGCAATCTTCAGAGCCGCCTGCGCGGTTCTCTTGCCGTTACGGGTCTGCAGCATATACAGCTTATTATTCTCTACGGTAAACTCCATATCCTGCATATCGCGGTAATGATCTTCCAGGATACTGCAAACGGAGGTAAACTGTGCAAACGCCTCCGGGAACTTCTGCTCCATCTCGCTGATGTGCATCGGGGTACGGACACCTGCTACTACGTCCTCGCCCTGTGCGTTTGTCAGGAACTCACCAAACAGGCCCTTCTTGCCGGTCGCCGGATCACGTGTAAATGCCACACCAGTACCGCAGTCATCACCCATATTGCCAAAGGCCATCATCTGTACGTTTACCGCGGTACCCCAGGAATACGGAATATCATTGTCGCGGCGGTATACGTTCGCACGTGGGTTGTCCCAGGAACGGAACACAGCCTTGATCGCCTCTACCAGCTGTACCTTCGGATCTGTCGGGAAATCGCTGCCGATCTTTGCTTTATACTCAGCCTTAAACTGATAAGCCAGCTCCTTCAGGTCGTCCGCATCCAGCTCTACATCGTGGACAACGCCCTTTTTCGCCTTCATCTTGTCGATCAGCTCTTCAAAATACTTCTTACCAACCTCCATCACGACGTCAGAGAACATCTGAATAAAACGGCGATAGCAGTCCCACGCCCAGCGCGGATTGCCTGACTTCTTAGCAAGCACCTCTACAACATCTTCATTCAGTCCCAGGTTCAGGATCGTGTCCATCATACCCGGCATAGATGCTCTCGCGCCGGAACGAACCGAAACAAGCAGCGGATTCTCAATATCCCCGAACTTCTTTCCTGTAATCTCTTCCATCTTGCCGATCGCTTCTACGATCTGGCCCATGATCTCGTCATTGATCTGGCGGCCATCCTCGTAATACTGTGTGCAGGCTTCCGTCGTAATTGTAAAGCCCTGCGGTACCGGCAGACCCAGGTTGGTCATCTCCGCGAGGTTTGCGCCCTTGCCACCGAGCAGGTTCCGCATATTCGCATTGCCCTCAGTGAACATATAAACCCATTTGTTCATTTTACAATTCCTCCTGATTGGTTTCCCGTGTGGATATATAGTTTTCGCTGACAGCCACTTTCTAACGAAGCTTACGATATCTGAATCCTCTGATATCACTGTCCGTCCGTGGCAGGCAACGTTTCCCACCTCTGTATCAATTGTAACATATTTCCTACATCAGTCAAGAAAATCCTTGTCCGAATTTTGAGTTTTTTGTGCATAATCTTTGAAAGTTTCGTGACGGGCGGTCAATTTTTGTCATTTTCGTGGATTTTCGTCAAAAATCATTTGTGGCATATCGTCGTGATACGCACTACAATCCGGGACGCTAAATCCAAAGATTTCTTCCGTATCTTCACAATTCCGTGGAAGCCACGATTCTTTTCTATCATAAGGCAAAATAGCCTGCTTTCTTATAATAAAATTCCTGCTCTGTCTCAAACAGCTCTTCCAGCTTCGATACATCCCGATTCTCACGATATAATTTCAAACCTTCTAAATAAAGCCCCCGTTTCTCATCTTCTATCACAACCGGACAAATTCCGTGCGTCAGGCATTCCCGGAACAGAATCAGCCGCCCGGTTCGTCCGTTTCCATCCTGAAACGGATGAATGCTCTCATATCTGGCATGAAATTCCGCCAGCACCGCCAGATTCACAGACTGATCGGAATACCAGGAAAGGAGCCGTTCCATTTCTTCCGGCACATCCGCAGGCAGAACAGTCGGATAAATCCCAATGATATTCGCTCTCTTTTTATAATCCCCGATCGCGTAGCCATTCGCCCGGTCCTCAAAAACTCCCGATTTAAGCTCATAGTGAAACGCCTTAATCAATTCCTGCGACAGAGGCTCCTCCAGTGTGTCCAGCATCCGGTTAAACATAAGAAAATGACCATTCATCTCTTCTACATCTTTTGCACGATAACAGTCATCCGATTTTGGGAGCGTCCCCTGGTCAAACAGAGAAGCCGTCTGTTCTTCCGTCAGCGTACTTCCTTCAATCTTGTTCGAATTATAAGCCAGAAGCCGCTGGGTGAACGCATACACACCAGAGCGGTCAAACCGTTTTCGTTCTATCACAAACCGTTCCAGAAGAAATGTTAAAAAATCCGAATCATTGACCACGACCTACACCTCCCGTGTCTGACACTTCATCAAAAATTTAAACGAACAAAAGCCGCTGTGCGCCGGGTCCGGCGATTCTCACGGATAAGAAATACGCCTGCACGGCAATCACAGCGGCTTCTACTCAAAAACTATTTTCAAAAAACATTTAACAAGCTATTATGGTAATGACAGCATTACTTTCTGTAAGCACTGCGGTTCAACACCAGATGCTTCGGAACACCGTTCACCATCAGCGGAGTCAGCTCACCAAGGATCAGCGGACGCGCATACTCCACATAGCCCTCTCCGATGTCTGTACCATCATTGATAATCCACTCTGCCGGAACCGGTCTCTCTACGTTTGCGATCGCGTGAATGTCATAGATGCTGTAGCCAACCTGATACGGGCTGCGCTCTTTCACATCAATGGTGATCATCATGCCGGTCTGGCCCTCGTCAGCCGCCTTGCAAGCCAGATAGCCTACGTTAAACGCCTCATTGATATCGTTCAGGGAGGCGATGTGTGTCGCTGCTCTCTGCAGTGTGGAGAACTCGATCGCACGGGTCTTCAGACCTGTCTCTGCGGCAATCTTGTTTGCCAGAACAACACCGCAGCCGGAAAGCTGCTTGTGACCAAATGCATCCACATAATCAGAACCCGCACCCAACTCGCACACGAAGCGGCCATCTGCAATCTTGATACCTTCCGATACCGCAATCACTACAGAGCTCTTCTTTGCTGCCAGATCCTTCACTCTCGCCAGGAAATCATCCATATCAAAGGTCGACTCCGGCAGATAGATCAGATCCGGGCCTTCGCAGTCCTCATCTCTCGAAAGCGCTGCCGCCGCGGTCAGCCAGCCAGCGTTACGTCCCATAATCTCCACGATGCAGACGGTCGGCTTCTCAATACCGAAGCTCGCGTTGTCGCGGATGATCTCCTTCAGAGAAGTCGCGATATATTTTGCTGCGGAGCCGTAGCCCGGGCAGTGGTCTGTGATCGGCAGATCATTGTCAATCGTCTTCGGAACGCCCATGAAGCGCTGCGATTTGCCCTTCAGAGCTGCATAATCGGAAAGCATCTTGATCGTATCCATCGAATCATTGCCGCCGATGTAGAACAGGCACTCGATGTTATACTTCTCAAGGATCTCAAAAATCTTATCATAAACCGCCTCATTGCCCTCGATCTTCGGCAGCTTGTAGCGGCAGGAGCCAAGGAACGCAGACGGGGTTCTCTTCAGAAGCTCAATGTCCTTGTCTTCCTTAATATATTCGCTCATGTCTACCAGGTCCTCATTCAAAAAGCCCTGAATTCCATGATGCATACCATAAATCTTCTCCACGCCAAGTTCTCTTGCCTTGCTCACAACGCCTGCAAGACTGGAATTGATCACAGCTGTCGGTCCGCCGGACTGACCTACTACAATATTTCCCTTCATTGTAACTTCCTCCTGAAATTCTGTTTGTTTCAATTCAGAACAGCAGCAAAATGAAAAGACTGACTGGCAGATTTATCTGCTAAAAGCGGCCTGTTGTTCTGAATCGTTTCCTTTGAAAATGCCGATCCCTTATAAAAAGCAAACCGGACTTTCCCGCAAAGCAGTATAGCAGAATTTTCCTGATACCGCAAGATAGAATCTGGGGATTTCACACTTTTTACTGACCTGTTTTCACCAATTCATTTCACAGGCGTTATCGCCAAATTCAATCATCGGTATTTTTCAAAATACACACTTGCTTCGGCTTTGGTATTTTTCGTTTTAAAATGTCCGATTCAAAGCCGATACGACCCGTAAACCAGTGTATATTTTTCATGCATAAATGTCCAATCTGATTCCGGGATTTTTTCGCATAAAACGGAGGCCTGTTTTTTTATCATTCCTGTTCCGGTATCCCGTAATTCCCGTCGTCATCGCATGTGAGATATCCATGCACACGCAGCCATTTTACCTTGTTCCACTGCGATCCCCTCAAAGCCTTCCCGTCAAGCCCGTCGCTGATGCGCCAGGATCCATTCTCGCGAATCGCTTCGCAGATCTTATCATAAACGCGTTTCCTGGGGCTGATCCCCTCTTCGTACCGCTTCACTCTGTCCGTGAAAATCTCTGGGTCGTCCCGAATTAAATCCGTCAGAATCTTCCGGTACGTCATGGGCTTTAAAAGCTTCCCATCCCCCGTCACGACCTGCGCTTTCTCACCAACATGCACAACGTCCCATCCCGGCGCACAGTCCCTTACTGCTTTTTCCAGTTCCCCGAACGTCACTGCCGGCTGGCACAGCGGGCAGCGACATCCGGACAGGAAGGTTTTCTTGCTCATGCGGAACGTGAACCCGCAGGCTTCATGCCGGAAGGTCAGGATATCGCTGCTGCGCTCATATTCCCCGACGATCTCATAGCCGGGAGCCAATGTCTTAACGTCAACGCGACGCTTCGCGGGGCCGGACACCCACGACTTGCCGCAGAGGGGACAGCACGCACTATTATTATTTTTCAGCTGGGAGCGCGTCATCCGGAACTCGCTGCCGCACAGAAGATGCTTCACATGGACTCTCTTCGTCCGCCGGTCGTCGCCTGATGTCTCCAGGAATAGCCATTCTTCCGCTTCCGGATCGTACTTCTGCTGCAAAAATCCCGGATCCACCAGGCATCTCATGCACTTCGGCGGCTTCTGGAACGTGTACAACAAATCCGTGACCCTTACCGTCTCCTCCCCACACGGCACATGCACGGCACGCATCCCGGACATGAGGGGAGCGGCCTTCCTTACAACATACTCCCCATGATAAATTAAAACTTTCCCAATCCGCCGGACTATAGATTCATACCAAAAAGGATAAAATCTCATGCGGTCGGCTGGATTTACCAGCGAAAATCGCCTTTTTCTTCCCATTTCAGGCTCGATTCTTCGCGTTTGCCTATATTTTTGCTCGCATGTTCTTTGACAAATTTATATTAAAATTGCTTGATATATAGTACTGTATATGCTATAATGTACTATATAAAGGAGTGATTTTTATGGCTGTACCAGAGAACATACGTAAGGTTCCCAGACCGGTGAATACCATTGTGGAAGACAATGGCAGGGAAGGCCCAAACCGTTATTCTGTCCGGGAACGAACCAGTATCAAGTACGTTGCCGGTGGCAACCCGCAGCCCAGAAACGGGAAGGTAATTCTTAACTTCCTCTAAATTTTAACCCTCAATGGCTTTCAAGACTCGCAAACTT
>JAJPWX010000007.1 GCA_021205755.1 Lachnospiraceae bacterium
TGTTAAAGACGCAGGGTATTGTATTGCGCCTTCACTGTTAAGTTAACGACATTGGTATTTATCAGTGTTTCCGGCATTTTTCAACGCCCCTGCCAAGGAGTCGATGCGACAGGATTTGAACCTGCGACCTCTGCGTCCCGAACGCAGCGCTCTACCAAGCTGAGCCACGCATCGTTTTTTGTTCCCCGCTGTTTTCAGCTTGTTCATTATATCATCGAGTTTTTAAAAATGCAAGAACTTTTTTTAATTTATTTGCCAACACTGATTTTTACCGCAGATTTCTTTATATTTTCCGGGTCTGCGGTCACGAAACAGTCCCCAACTCATCCGGTTGTCTTCGACCTCATCCAGATCAAAGGTCGCGGTAAGAATTTCTTCCTGTTCACGCGATGCAGCACAGAGCAATTCGCCGGTCTCGTCTGTAATAAAAGAAGAGCCGTAAAAGAGCAGAGAGGATTTCTGTCCGCCGTTCTCTTTTATGGGTTCTACCCTTTCCAGTCCAATCCGATTCGCCGCTGCTATCGGTATCAGATTAGATGCGGCATGCCCCTGCATACAGCGGCGCCAATGAGGCATGCTGTCGCATTCGAGGATTGGCTCGCTGCCAATAGCTGTAGGATAAAGGATGATCTCCGCTCCCTCCAGGGCCATACACCGCGCGCTTTCCGGAAACCACTGATCCCAGCAAATGCCGACACCAATGCGTCCAAAGCGGGTATTCCATACACGAAAACCGGTATCACCCGGGGTAAAATAGAATTTTTCCTGATAATAATGGTCATCCGGAATATGGGTCTTGCGATAAACACCCATAACCGTTCCGTCCGCATCAATCATTGCGGCACTGTTGTAGAGAGAACAGCCATCCCTTTCATAAAAGCTGACTGGGATCACGGCCTCCACTTCTTTCGCCACCCGCTGAAAATGCAGCACCGCGTCATTTTCCATCAATGGCTTTGCGAAATGATAATATTCGTAGCGGCGCTCCTGACAGAAATACTGCCGTTCAAAAAGCTCCGGCAGCAGAATTACATTGGCGCCGCGCTCCGCAGCCTCTCGGGCCATGCGGTCGGCCTTTTCGATATTCTCTGAAACCACGGTGCCGCACTGCATCTGTATGGCGGCGATTGTTACATTTCTCATCTGCATTCTCCAATCTCAATTCCTGACACGAACTCTATTTTCGAATTCATTTGCAGCAAAATATCATTTTCCCAGTCTCTTCCGAAGTTCAGAGAGCAGCTGTTTTCCCAGACAGTTTCACAATTCGCAGTGGTCAAAAATGCAGGCCGCGAATCACCTCTTCCGGGATTAACTGTCACATCCGCACGATTGACCGGTATCGGCAGGAAATCAGAACCGTCCTTGCGGAATCTGCTGCGTAATACAGTGAATATTCCCTCCGCCGACTATGACCGGCCGCGCATAGATGGGCACAATCTCCCGTTCTGGAAAAAGGCGTCCGAGAATTTGCACTGCCAACATATCATTGGAATCCCCGAACTGCGGCACAATCACTGCTCCATTTGAAATATAAAAATTCACATAGCTCGCCGCAAGCCTCTCTCCCGCCTCCCGGACATCTTCGCCCTCCTCGAAGCGAAATCCCGCCACTTCTTCCTCCGTGATACAGACAGGATTTGCCGGAATTGGCAGCTTATGCACTGTCAGCTTTCTGCCTCTGGCGTCTGTTTCACGCTCCAGGACGCGTAAGGACGCATTGCTCAGCGCCCACTGCGGATCCGTCTCTTCATCGGTCCAGGCAAGCACCACTTCACCCGGCCGTACAAACGCGCAAATATTATCTACATGCTCGTTCGTCTCATCCTGCCAGATGCCGCGGGGAAGCCAGATGATTTTTTCTGCGCCCAGATACAGCTTTAGCCTGTCCTCGATTTCCATCCTTGTCATCTGAGGATTCCGTCCCGCACTGAGGAGGCAGGCTTCCGTCACAAGTACCGTTCCCTCTCCATCGGAATGGATGGAACCGCCTTCCAGGACAAAATTTTGCGCATTATAACAGGAAAGTCCAAGCGCCTTACACACTGCCGAAGCCGCCTGATTGTCTTTCTCCCAATGTGCATAAAGCCCGTCAACCATACCTCCCCAGGCGTTAAACTGCCAGTCGATGCCGCGCACCTCTCCGTCCTCATTCACCACACAGGTCGGACCGACATCGCGTGCCCAGGCATCGTCTGTCTCGATGGGGAGAACCTCTATTTTGGGAATTACAAACTGTGTTTTATCGCCGCCAGGCGCCGGGCAACTCTCCCTTGCAGCATGTTCTTCCCTCGCCGGGTGGCATCCTCGCCCTTCGGGCGGGATATCCCTCGCCGGGTAGCCGGAATGCATCTGACGATGCCAGGCAACTGCGTCACGCACATTTTCCACTTCTTCCGGCGCAGCCAGCATCCAGACCACCTCACTCTCCGCAATTGCGAAAGCTATTTCCAGAAAAGTCTGCTGCGCTTCTTTTGCCCCATATGGCCAGGAGCCCGGACGAACCGGCCAGATCATCACACAGCCGCGATGCGGTTCATATTCCCCCGGCATGTGAAAACCGTCTCTTAATGGCATGGATAAAGTTTCCTTTTCGTTTCCTCCGTAATCTCTCTCTTTCAAATTATTTTTCCTTACGTTTCCTAACTTTTCAGAACCTTCAATGCTGTTCCCTTTTGTTATCTAATCGCCTCGACAGGACAAATACCACTTTGCGACCACCTGAAAAACGAAAATGACATCAGGAATTCCTTACAGCGAAATTTCAGGACAGCCGCCCCTTAAAGTCCTCATATCGAAACGCTTTCACCAGACGACATTCGCCGGACGGTGTCTGGCATTCATTCATAAATATTACTGCCTGCTCTGCCGCGGCTCCTATCGGTTGTTCCATTCTATCTGTTGACGCCTCCATCACCCAGATTGATGGCAGCGCAATCCCATTAAACGTATTATTTTTTACCATCGAATATATCGCCATATCCTCGAAATACAGCCGGTCGCCCGGATGCATTTCCCGATCAAAGGAATAATCACCAATGATATCACCCGCCAGACACGTACAGGAAGAAAGCCGGTAGGTATAGGACTTTTCACCCGGCTGCCCGCTGCCGCACAACGGCGGACGGTACGGCATTTCCAACACATCCGGCATATGGCAGGCCGCAGAAGCATCCAGAATCAATGTCTGGATGCCCGCATTCTCCACAATATCCATAACTTCCGTCACCAGATAGCCTGCGTTCAGCGCGACCGCCTCCCCAGGCTCCAGATAAATATCCAGATCATACGTATCCCGCATATGGCAGATGCAGCGTTCCAGGCGCCCAATGTCATAATCCGCGCGAGTGATGTGATGACCGCCGCCCATATTCAGCCATTTCATATGTTTTAAATATGTGCCAAAGCGCTGTTCCACCGCCTGCAGCGTCGTCTCCAGATCATCCGAGTTCTGCTCGCAGAGGGTGTGAAAATGCAGGCCTTCCACTCCATCCAAAATTCCATCTCCGGATGTCCGTGTGGCTGCGCATTCCGTCTCCGCGGATTTACTCTGCGCAGCTTCCTTTTTCAGCTGCCGTTCGAACGCCTCCTGTGTCACTCCAAGCCTGGAGCCCGGCGCACAAGGGTCATAAATGGCATGCTCCCCCTGTGTAGAACATTCTGGATTGATGCGCAATCCGATACTCGTTTTTTCCCGGCAGCGATCGCGGAATCGTTCCAGCTGGGAAAATGAATTAAAAATCACATGGTCGCAGATCTCTGCGATCTCATCTATCTCACTCTCCCGATAAGCAGGGGAAAAGATATGATTTTCCTTTCCCATCTCCTCTTTTCCCAGCCGTGCCTCATACAGCCCGCTTGCCGTCGTACCGGTCAGGTATTTCCCGATCAGCGGATACTCGCTGAACATTGAAAATGCTTTCTGCGCCAGAAGAATTTTGCATCCGGTGCGCTCTTGAACGCCTTTGAGAACCTCCAGATTTTTTGTCAGTTTCCCTTCATCTACCACATATGCGGGAGTGGGAAGTTCGCTTATTTTCATACAATTCTCCCGTAAACTGCGCTATGCCAAATCATCCGATCCTTTCTAGTCCACAAGCACCGGATTCTCCTCCACAATCCAGGGAAGCCCCCAACGATTCAGAGCTTCCATGTACGGATCCGGATCAAATTCGTCCGTCGTAAATACGCCAGGCTTCTTCCATTGACCGGTCACCACCATCATCGCGCCGATCATCGCCGGTACTCCGGTCGTATATGAAATCGCCTGTGAGCCCACCTCACGGTAGCATTCCTGATGGTCGCAGATATTATATATGTAGAGAGTCTTTTCCTTTCCATCCTTTATGCCAGTAAAAATACAGCCGATATTTGTCTTTCCAACCGTCCGTGGGCCGAGCGACGCCGGATCTGGCAGCAGCTCCTTTAAAAACTGGATCGGCACAATCTCCTGCCCGTTAAAATTAACCGGAGTTGTAGAAAGCATGCCGACATTTTCCAGACATTTCATATGTGTCAGATAGCTCTGTCCGAACGTCATAAAGAACCGAATCCGCTTTACACCCGGAATATTTTTCGCCAGAGCCTCTATTTCCTCATGGTGCAGCAGATACATATCCTTTTTGCCAACACCCGCAAACTCGTATTCCCGCTTGATGGTCATCGGCGGGATTTCCACCCAGTGGCCGTCTTCCCAGTAAGAACCCGGCGCAGAGACTTCCCGCAGATTAATCTCAGGGTTAAAATTTGTCGCAAATGGATAGCCGTGGTCGCCGCCGTTGCAGTCCAGGATATCAATCGTGTGAATCTCATCAAAATAATGCTTCTGGGCATACGCGACAAACACGCTCGTCACACCCGGATCAAACCCTGTGCCCAGAAGCGCTGTCAGGCCGGCCTTTTCATAGCGCTCCTGATAGGCCCACTGCCAGGAATAATCAAAATACGCGGAGAAACCAAGGCGCTTGCACCGCTCCTCATAAATGGCGCGCCATGCGGGGTCAGAGGTATCCTCCGCCTCATAGTTCGCAGTATCAATATAGTGCACACCCGCTGCCAGGCATGCGTCCATGATCGTCAGATCCTGATATGGCAGCGCCACATTCAGCACCGCATCCGGGGCATAGAAACGGATCAGTGCGGTCAGAGCCTCCACGTCATCGGCGTCCACCTGCGCCGTCGTAATCTTTGTCTTTGTAATCGGTTCCAGCTTTTTCTTCAGCGCAACGCACTTCGATACCGTCCGGCTCGCAATCATAATCTCATCAAACACTTCACTGTTCTGGCAGCACTTGTGAATCGCTACCGAAGCGACTCCGCCGCAGCCGATAATCATCAATCTGCTCATGATGTTTCTCCCTCCTTTTCTGCTGCACCGCCGCGTTCACGGTTCAGCAATTCCTCAAGCGCTTCATCACTCTCACTGATCCATACATCCTCTTCCTCAGCCGTCAGACCAAGGTACTCCCGAAGAGTGCATTCCTCGTCGCTGAAATTCCACTCATCCGTCAGATCAAAAATCTCATCAAACTCTGTTTCACCTTTCAAAAAACGCTCACGAAATTTCATGCCTTTTTCCTTCCCATTGGATAAAAAATCCTGCGGCGTGGTTCCCGAATATACGGCAACCATCACACACAGGAAGATTATAACCTGACACTTTATTCATTACAAGCTTTTTTTCGGAAGCCGGCTGCACCGCATTACGTCCACATTACGTCCCTGAATTTGCTCTCGCCAGAATCTCCTGGATTGCCTCCTCCGAATATCCTTCCGGCTCACTCATCCCCGTATCCAGCGCACTTGAAGTGAAGCTGTAGACAAAACCGTAATCCTTGTAGCCCTGTGCGAGATTGGAAAAATATTCCGTCAGGACATTGCTGCTTTTCGCTGCTTCCGTTACGCCCGGCACAACCAGCGTGACAATCGCCAGCACTGCAATAGCACCTGTCACACGATGTGTCTTGCCCTGAAACCTGGGACCTCTTTTCCACAAAATGACAAGCATCACACACAATGCCACGACAATTGCGATTGCAATCGCCGCCTGCCAGTTCGTAAAATAATTGCTCTTCATCGTCAGCAGATCACCGACCATTGCCAGATCCGTCCAGCCAAACGGCGACACTCTTTTCGAAAGAACAATGCCGTTGACAACCCCCAGAAACAGCCAGAAGACACTGATAAACACGCGGGCGGCCATACGGCGTTTGAAAATATACACAAACAGCAGCGTCACCCAGACCAGAAACGCATTATACAAAAAGACCAGATTGCGGTCAATCACAAACGCACACGCTTCCACAAATGAGTGCCTGGACACCCACTCAATCACAAAACAGATTCCACAGGCCAAAAGCACATGAAACAGAACAGACCAACGGTTCAGGAAGCTGACCATCCTTTTTTTCTGTTCCGTTTCTATGTGAAAAATTTCCTTTCGCTCCGGTTTATGTATTCCCTGTAATTTCTTCATATAGATCTTCCTCCCTAAATTACCAGGTTTTTTATCATATGCATTTTACATCTATATATGAAAGAAATTAAGGAAATATTCTAAACTTTTTTTGAAATAACTCTTAAGTTTTTCTTTGATTCACGCGAAGCACAGACCGCTTTCACCGATCTGTCTCATGAATTCGGCTCTCATGCTTCTCATAATAACCGATAAACGCCCCATTCCCGTTTCTCAAAGCGACCATATAAACATCACTGTCCTCGCCGTCCCAATTCTTTGTATAGGTATAAACCTTATTTAAATCAGGACTGGCTTTCAATTTATCCACTACGGATAAAATCACTTCTCTGGAATGCGCATTATGGCAGTCAAATATGGATTGGCCGATGAGCTTCTCCCCGCCGCGCTTTTCATATCTTTTTTTGGCGGTCGGATTCATATAGACGATCCTGTGCTCTGTATCGCAGATCACAATCGGTGCATCATCTGCGTCAACTACTGCTTTCAATAATTCGTTCATTATAAAGGTTCCTCCATCTGTTTACAGCACTACGCCATCCTTAAAGATGGAGATTTCCCGGCAGCCGTGCTGCTCGGTCAGGGTCTGCCGCCCGCTCGCGATTTCGATCACGAGTTTTAAAAGGCGCTCTGCCGCGGCGTCGATCGGTTCTCCGTCGGCGATGGATCCGGCGTCAAAGTCGATCCAGCCTTTTTTCTTTGCGGCTAACTGGCTGTTGGTCGAGATCTTCACAGTCGGCGCCGGTGCCCCAAAGGGTGTGCCGCGGCCGGTTGTGAAGAGGATCAGATGCGCTCCTGCCGCGGTCATTGCGGTGGCGGATACGAGGTCGTTGCCCGGGCCGTAGAGCATGTTCAGCCCTTTGGTCACGACCGGATCGCCGTAGCCGATCACATCCATGATCGGAGCAGTGCCGCCCTTCTGTACGCAGCCGCAGGATTTGTCTTCGAGAGTCGTGATGCCTCCCTGCTTGTTGCCGGGGCTCGGATTCTCATAAACGACCTCGTTGTGGCTGAGGAAGTAATTTTTGAAGCCGTTAATCATGTTTACGGCTTTTTCAAAGATCTTCTCATCCGCGCAGCGGTTCATCAGAAAGCCTTCCGCGCCGAACATTTCCGGCACCTCAGTCAATACGGTGGATCCGCCGCGGGCGGTCATCATATCGCTGAAGCGGCCGACAGTCGGGTTTGCCGTGATTCCGGACAGACCGTCGGAGCCGCCGCATTTCATACCGACCACCAGCTCGCTCACTGGAATCGGCTCTCTTACAAACTGTGCGGCGTATTCGGCGCACTGTGTAAGAAGAGCACGCCCCGCTTCGTATTCATCCTCTACGTCCTGACAGGTTAGGAATTTCACGCGGTCCGCATCGTACTCTCCCAGCTCCGCAAGGAACTGCTCGTGCGTCAGGTTCTCACAGCCAAGGCTGAGCACCAGCACGGCCGCCGCGTTCGGATGCCGCGCCAGCGCCGCCAGAAGCTTTCTGGTCTGCGCATGGTCTGCGCCGGTCTGGCTGCAGCCAAATGGATGTGTAAAGGCATACAGTCCGTCGATAGTTCCCGTTACCAGATCCTGATTTTCTTTCACCAGATTTTTTGCGATGTCATTGACGCAGCCTACGGTCGGAATGATCCAGATCTCGTTGCGGATCGCTGCCCGCCCGTCCTTTCTGCGAAAGCCGGAAAACAGCTCCGGCTCGACCGGCTGCGGATAATCCAACGTCGGCTGATACGTATACGCAACTTCCCCGGAAAGGTTCGTCTTTACATTATGCGTGTGCATCCAGGTGCCCGCTGCCGCGTCGCTCGTCGCGTGGCCGATCGGAAACCCGTATTTTATGACATCCTCTCCGTCTTTGATTGCGCGGATGGCAATTTTATGCCCCTGCGGGATGTCCTCCAAGGCCACAATCGTCCGGCCGCCCACCTCCAGCTGCTCGCCCTTCGCAATCGGATGGAGGGCTACCGCAACGTTATCGGTTGGGGCAATTTGTATGGTTTTAATTGTATTCATGGTACTTCTCCCTCAGGCAAGACACGCCGCATACGCTGCCTTTGCGCCTTCTGTGCGGATTTTCTTTAAAATTTCCACGACCTTCGCTTCCAGTCCGGCGATCGCGCTCAGATCCTGCCCCCACATTTTCTCGTTGGTCAGGACTGCGTGTACCAGATCTTCTGCACTGTCCGCTCTGTGCTCATAATAGAACTCCAGTGCCCATCGGTCGTCGCTTACCACGTATTCATTCCCTGCCGGACGTTTGCAGACAAGACCCTTGTCCGTCAGCTCCTGAATATCGTTGCTGTAAAATGCGATGTACGCCGCCAGGGAGGTGGTCAGGCAGATCGGCAGCTCTCCTTTCAATTCAATGTACTCCAGGAAGGACGGCATATTGCGGGCTTTCCACTTAGAGGTCGAGTTCAGAGAGATGCTCATCAGCTCGTGATCCACAAACGGGTTGTTGAAACGATCCTGCACTGCGGATGCGAACGCCAGCAGGTCGTCCTTGTCCAGCGGAAGGGTCGGGATCACCTCGTCATAGAGCATCTTATTCATAAAGCCTTTGATGGTTTCGTCATGCATACAGTCACGCACGATGTTCTCGCCGGAAAGGTAAGCGCCAAGCACAAAGCCGGTGTGCGCGCCGTTCAGAATACGTACCTTGCGCTTCTTATACGGGCTCATATCCGGTGTCACAAATACCCGCTCCTTCAGGCCCGCTTTCGCGAACGGAAGAACATCGTTCAGCGATTCATCGCCCTCGATGACCCAGAGACCAAAGACCTCGCCTACATCAAGAAGCGGATCGGCATAACCATGGAACTCCTCAAGCGCCGCTACTTCCTTCGGATCGCGGATGCGGCCGGGAACGATACGGTCTACTAAAGAACCGCAGAACGTGCAGTCTTCATTGACATATTTTTTGAAACCTTCCTCCAGGCCCCACTGGTCGATGTACTGGTTGACGCATTTCAGAAGCTCTTTGCCGTTGTTGTCAATCAGCTCGCAGGCCAGCATGATAATGCCAGGCTTTCCGGCACGATAGCGGCGCAGCAGCACCTGAGTCAGCTTCGCCGGGAAGCTTGACGGCGGGCAATCTGTCTCCTGGCATGCCGGATCGTAAACAATACCTGCTTCTGTCGTATTGGAAACAATGATCTCCAGATCGTCGCTCTCGGCTACTTCCATCATCTTTTCATAATCTTCTTTTTCATACGGATTCAGGCAGCGGCTGACGCTGGAAATCACACGCGCGTCGTCTATCTTTTCCCCATTCTGGCTGCCGCGCAGATGCAGGGTGTAAAGACCTTCCTGCTCATTGATCATCTTCGCGAGACCGCCGCCGATCGGCTGTACCAGGACACATTTGCCATTCCAGTCGGCTTTCTCATTCGCCAGGTCAAACCAGTAATCCACAAACGCGCGCAGGAAATTTCCCTCACCGAACTGCATCACCTTCTCCGGCGCTTTCTCCAGAATATAGCCCTTGTAACCGGTTTCCTTCAGTACTGCATAATTTAACTTCTCCATTTTTCATCCCTCCATGTAATTTTAATTATCGTTTCCTTCCTCACGCACCCGCGCCACCAGAACCGCAAACACAAACAGCCCGATGCACGGCACGATATTAGAAGCCATCCCTACATTCAGCCCTGCACGCTCAGAGATGATGCCCGCAATCCACGGCATCACAATCGCCCCGATGCCTGCGACCGGAAGCATGATTCCCATGCTCGCAGCGCTTGTCATCCGTCCCGCGCTGGCGACGGCGGTCGGATTCATGCCTGCCATCGAAAACGCAAACGCAAACAGCAGCACGATGGCCGGGATCTGACTGCCGACCAGCATCAGTCCCAGATAAAAGATGATGCAGCCGAGGCTCATCCGGATCATCGCCCGGCAGGCGTTTTTGATTGGGAAGACAAAAGCAATCAGCAGTCTCCCCAGCAGGGTTGCGCCCCACATTACAGTGACTGTGTAGGTGCTTAAGTTTCCGGAAATAATCCCACTGTTTTTAAAATACGTCACCATCCAGCCGTTGACGCTGTACTCCGCCGCATTCTGACAGAAGATCAGCCCCGTCAACAGCCAGATTTTTTTGCTTTTTAAAAAGCTCCAATCCGTTTTTGTTCCCGCCGACACTCTGCCCTGCGCTTTCACGGTTTTTTCAGCCTCTTTCCCACTATCCATCGGCGTACACAGGAAAACCAGCCACAAAATCAGGCCGAACGCCGCCAGCACAAACAATGGAACAAAGCTGCCTGCCGTCGCTGCCGCCGAGATAAAAAACGGACAGAGCAGCGCGCCGAGTGCGTAGCAGGCGTGCATGATATTCATGCCTCTGGTACGGTCAGGGGAATTGTTGCCCACGAGAATCGTGCAGGTATTGAGCGTACAGCCCTTTGCCAGCCCTACCAGTACAAAAGCCAGCATCAGGATCCCCATCCACCCGGTCAGCCCCATGGCAAAATAGCCAATCGCGTATCCCGTCGTCAGAAGCGCCACCGTCAGCCGCGTGCCGATTTTCGTCGGCAAAAGCCCAGTCAGAAACCCGGCAATCAGGTTTCCGATGCTCATCAGTGACAGCAGCGTACCGGTCATCCCATAGGCAAAACCATAACTTCCCTGCAGACGGCTGACCACAATGCTGCTGCTGATCGCGCAGATTCCGCTGAGGAAAAAAGCAGCATATCCGGCATTTCTCTGTCTCAGATTGCTATTCGAATCCATCTGCGCGCATCACCTCTTGATATCGTAATTCATATTCATCAGATTCCGAATGGTGGACACATCGTCCGTGATGTTCGCGTCGCCGCGGATCGTGTGCTTAATGGCACTGCTCGCCACCGCAAAATTGATCATATCCATCGGGCGGTAGTTGTGCATCATAGCGTAGATCAGTCCGCTCGCAAAGGCGTCGCCGCCGCCCACGCGGTCGAGGATGTTGAAAGTAAACATCTTACTCTCAAAGGTGTGTCCCTCGTACCACATAAAGGCCTTAAGGCTGTTCTCGCTGCCGCTGTGCGCATAGCGGACATGACGCGCGATGCACTTGAGGTTCGGATAGCGCTCCACAAAGACCCGGAATACCTCGTCCTGCTCCTCATAAGCCGGACGGAAAGGAATATCGTCTTTCACATCGCCCTTGCTGTGGTCATTCTCATCCTTCCAGAGATGATAAGGCTCGATTCCGAGCAAAACATCCACGTAAGGAAGACACAGTGTACAGAAGTCCCGCGCCTCCTCCCAGGTCCAGAGCTTACTGCGGAAGTTCCCGTCAAAGCTGACGGTCAGTCCTTTCTCCTTCGCCGTCTTTAAGCTGCGCAGGATCAGGTCGCGGCAGTTTGGCCCCAGAGCCGGCGTAATGCCGCTTAAATGCAGCCAGGTAAAGCCCTCAAACAGCGCGTCCAGATCAATCTCGCTAAAATCAAATTCCGAGATAGCGCTGTGCTTCCGGTCATAGGTTACCTTGCTCGCGCGGATCCCGTAGCCGGTCTCCAGATAGTACGAGCCAAGGCGGTGCGTCGGCGTCTGCTCCGGGCTGCTTAAGATCACCGGCGTACAGTGTACGTCATTGCTGCGCAGCATACGGATCGCGCTCTTTCCCAGGCTGTTGTTCGGCACAACGGAAAAGAATGTGCTGTCAATCCCCAGGTTGGCGAGCGCCAGCGCGATGTTCGCCTCGCTGCCTCCATAGCTGGCCTCGAACGACGTCGCCACGCGGATTTTCTCATAATTCGGCGGCGTCAGGCGCAGCATAATCTCACCGATAGTGATAAACTTTTCCGCCGTGTCCCGCTCCTCAAGCAGCGGATTTTTGTGTTCCATACCTCTCCCTCCTTCTTTTTGGTAACAGTTCAGGTCCGTCCACACCTGCGCATCTCGGTATATGCCAGTAAAAACGGGCCCACACCTTTCGCGTCATCCTTTACCACCGGCTCGGACATGTAATAATCATAGGTCCCAGGCCGGTTGCCCTTGCCGCCAAGCCCCGCTACCAGACAGATGCCGCCCAGATGCAGGCTTCCATTCTCATCCTCTGACAGATATTTCTCACAGACGCCGTTGAACGCTTTCACACCGTATGCGCGGTACAATTCTGGCAAGAATCCGAGCCGCACGCCTTTTAACAGCGCGTACGCCAAAATCGAGCTGCCGCTCGTCTCCAGATAATTCTTCTCCATGCCGCCGAAATTGACGACCTGATACCACATGCCGCTCTCATCCTGGTACCGCAGAAGCGCGTCCATCAGATCGAGGAACATCCCCTTCATCCGCTCATACGCCTCCGGAGCCGCCGAAGCGTCCGTCTTATCCAGCGTATCCAGCAGCGCCATCGAGAACCAGCCCAGTGCGCGCAGCCAGAAATTCTGGCTCAGTCCTGTCACGCGGTCGCACCAGAACATCTGCCGCGAGGAGTCCCACGCGTGATAATAAAGTCCGGTCTTCGGGTCGCGCATATTTTCCTGCACAGTAAAGAACTGACGGAAAATGTCATCGTACTTCTTTTTTTCATCAAAGCGGGTCTCGTACTCCATGTAAAATGGCTGGCACATGTACAGCCCGTCGAGCCACACTTGATTCGGATAAATGTTCTTGTGCCAGAAGCTGCCCTCCTTTGTGCGGGGCATCTGCTCAATCTGGCTGTAAACCAGGTCAATTGCCTTGCGGTATTTCTCCTTTCCGGTCAAATCATACAGTTCAAAAAGCGTCTTCCCGGCGTTCACGTTGTCAATGTTCAGCTCCTCCACAGAGTAGCCGTCAATCGTCCCATCCTCGCGCACCTTCGCGTCGATAAACGCATCCGCAAATTCAAAATACTTCTGATTTCCGGTGATTGCGTACATCTCCAGCACTGCCTTAATCATACAGCCGTCGATGTAATTCCAGTTCGACTTCAGCCCCTGCAAAATCTTTTCAATGTTCCAGGCGGGCCGATCAGGCGTGCTCTTTTCTAGCAACTCATCGATGTACTTCTCAATCCTGTCCATTTTTCTCGTCGCCTCCTTCCTCTATTCTTCCCTGCTCCCGTGCCAGCGCGTCTAGGCCTTCCTCCGGCATCTCAAATGTTCCGCTCTCTTCCTGGCTTTTCGCGCCCTTGATGTATTTCTCAAACGCCTTTCTCTGGTACGCAGCCATGCAGTAACCGATCAGGCCAAAACCATAGATAATCGTCAGATAATTTGCCAGCTGTGTCAGTGTATTGACCCAGATAAAGAGCACCATCAAAAGCACCATCTGGATCGTTCCCCTTAAATTATGAAGTGCCATGAAAAACGCATAGCGGATCGTCGCTTTCACCGGATTCACAAACTTCGCCTGCACACCGAATACATACAGCAGCGACAACAGGTAGGGAACGGCGATTATACCCGCGCCGCACTGCAGCATCATCCCAAACATGCCGCCCTGCTGCCCTCCGAGGATGAAATCCGCCACCAGCAAAATGCCCACGACCAGGTAAAGCAGAAAAATGCCGGTCGCCTGCTTGAAATTCTGCGCAAAGGAATGAAAAAAGTTTTTATACCAGTAGCCTTCATTCAACTGCAGCTTCATACTGCTGTACATCAACGCTGTCGTCGCGGCACCCATCGTAAAAATCGGCAAAGAGCAGATCACCCAGACCAGGTTCAGCAAAAAAATCTTGCCCACCTTATCGACTGCCCTCCATACAGGGTTATCCACGTCAAAAATTCTTTCCAGCATGATGCTTTCCATCCTTCCATTCTTGCGTTTTCCATCCGCGATTTATTCTTCGCGTTTCACTCTCGCTCGCACTTCATTCTTCGCAATTCACTCACACTTCGCACGCGTCCCACAGCTTCTGAATGTGCATTCTCGCCTGCACGGCATTCTCCGGCACAGTATCCTCCAGTGTCGCGTGAATATAAGGCTTTCTTTCCTTCATAAAACGGATGATTCTGGAATAGTCCATCTCCCCGGTTCCGGCCGCGGTCGAAATCAGCTGACCATTCTCTATCCGGTAATCCTTCAGATGCATCACCGCGACATCCTCCCCGAAAAGATCAATCGCTTCAGCAAAAATCTCATCGCTATTCTTGTAATTATTAATGTCCAGCAAATTGACCGGATCAAAGATAATCTGAAGATTCGGCGAATCGATTGCATCAAGCACTTTCCGCGCGCGCTTTGGATTGCACACGATGTGGCGGCACACCGGCTCAATTGCCAGGATCACACCCATTTTTTCCGCATACTCTACCACCGGACGCACATTTTTGATAAAAATCTCCAGAGCCTCCTCCGTTTGACAAGCCTTCTCAAACCGGTATTCCTCATTCGGCGCACCTGTCTCTGTGCCAACCACACCCGCGCCAAGCAGTGACGCAAAGCGGATATTAGTCAGATAGCGGCGTGTTGTTTTTGCCAGGCTCGCCGCATTCGGGTTCGCCAGATTCAGATAGCAGCCGAGCACTGCAATATCCAGATCATACTCCGCAAAAAGCTTCCTCAGATACATCGCGTAACCGGGCGTGAGCGCCCCATCATCCACCGGATTCTCCGAAATCACCTTTGTAAGCGCGAGATGCGCGCAGGAAAAACCCTGCTCATGTGCGGTCGCAAGGCGCTCAGCCAGCGGTGCCTGTTTGACGTCGTGAAGACGAATTCCTATCTGCATTCTATTTTCCTCCTGTTCGTAACTGTTCAGAACTTTTAAATATAATAATACTAACAGATTGTGTTCTGCGGCGCAAGAGTCTTATTCTTGTATCACTTCATCCACATCATGCAGTTCAAACAGTTCCCCCTCACATCCCTCGATGTTTACGTGATCAAGGATGAGTTTTTTTACATTTCTTACAAAGATACCCTTTCTGCTGCATGCGTCCACACCCTCTGACATAATCGGGACGTCATTTTTCACGTCGTCCGCAAAGGAAATCTCTACGTTGCGCATCTCCATCTGTTCAATCTTCTGTTCCGGAAGTCCCTCAAACCAGAGGGCTGCCACATGGCAGTTGGTCGCCCGGATATTTTCAAAATAAAAACGTTTCATCGACGGCGTACCCTCGTCCACAGGGTATTTCTCACGGGAACGCACGAATTCCGTCCGTCCATCCGGATCACAGAAGTAAAAAGCATTGGCAGTAAACGGACTCATCACCTGATCCATCAAAAGGTCCCGGAAGATAATGTTATCAAGCACCGCGTCCTTTCCGCGTCCGCGCCGCGTCTTAATGCGCAGCCCGCGGTCTGTATGGTAAAAGCGGCATTTTTCTACCACCAGTCCGTTCACGCCGCCGGCCATCTCACTTCCAACCGTGACGGCGCCATGCCCGTTCTCCATCAGGCACTGATAAATATGGATGTTCGAGGATGGCGTCTTATATTTCCTGCCCATGTAGATCTTGCCGGATTTCACCGCAATGCAGTCATCCCCCAGAGTAAAACGAATGCCGCAGATCGTGACATCCCGGCAGGATTCCGGGTCAATCCCGTCTGTATTCGGCGAAACCTGCGGATTCTCGATCGCGAAATCACAGAACAGCAGATCTTCACTAAAGTATGGATGCACCGTCCACGACGGGCTGTCGTGCAGCAGCAGACCCTGCACACGGATATTCTTACAGCGGTTCAGAAACAGCAGCCGCGGCCGCCAGGCCGTCACCATAACTTTCTCGTTTTTCCACCAGTTCTCATAACTCGCGGCGCCGTCAATACTGCCCTCGCCGTAAATCACCACGTCCGAGACATCCACACCGGTAATGATTCCGGTAAACATCGGCAGAGGATTGCCTTCCCAGCTTCCAAGCTGGTACTCGTCCTTTCCATCGGTCGTCTCTACTGAGCCAGGGAATATCGCAAACCTCGACCGTTCGGTAAAGGCGCGCAGACAAGCGTCCTTCACAAGCTCCATCCGCACACCGCTCTTTAAAAAGAGGCTTGTGATCCGGTAGATTCCCGCCGGAATCAGCACCCGTCCATATGCCGGGCAGGCCATGATCGCCGCCTGAATGCAAACCGTATCATCGGCTTCGCCATCTCCCTTCGCGCCAAAGTCCCTCACATTCAGAGTCACTGACTCCCGGTCTGTGCGGAACACGAACGAGCCAACCCGCTCGCCCCGTAAACTCTCCACCCAGATCATATAGTCCGAATCCGGCTGCAGGCCATAAAGAGAGGTAATCACCGTATCTGTCTCTTTTACCGTCTCACCATTTTGCAAAATCCGATAAGTCTCTTTTGTATTATAAATCCCGCCGTCATCCAGCTCCAGAGATACGCTCCTGGCGGTCTTCATAACAAGCCGAATATTCATCATAAAACTCCTTGTCATTTATTGGTGCGCAGAAATGCAATAGGATCGAGCAGGAGGCGGCTCGTCGGCTCCTACTCGCCCGCGCCGCCGGCCGCGTCTGGCATCAGCCAGAAATATTCCTTGCGCGGCCGTGCGAATCTAAGAAAAAGGGCGACAATCCTGCCACCCTTTTCATAATGTACAGCTTTCAATCAGCCCTTTACGCCGCCTGCGGAAATACCATCTACGAACTTATCCTGCGCCAGGAAGAATACCACCAGCGACGGGATAATCGAGATCAGGGAGAGTGCCAGGACTCTGTTCCACTGAAATCCGGAATCCGCATCCATAGACAGCTTTACGAAAATCGCCAGCGGGTATTTCGCCGGTGTATTGACATAAAGCAGCGGACCCATAAAGTCGTTCGAAGACCACATGAACTGGAACAGCGCGATAGAGGTAATCGCCGGAGAAAGCATCGGAACAATGACCTTGGTCAGCGTCTGTACCGCATTACATCCGTCAATTTTCGCCGCCTCATCCAGATCCTTCGGCACACCGCGCAGGAACTGGATCAGCTGGAATACAAACAGCGTATCTGTCGCGAAAAGCGTCGGCACAATAATTGGCAGGTACAGCTTGGAGTCTACCCAGCCAAATTTGGAAAACATAATAAACTGCGGGACATTCAATACTACCTGCGGCAGAAACAGCGTCGCCATCAAAATTGCAAACAGAATATTATGTCCCTTGAACTGGAAACGTCCAAACCCATACGCAGTAATTGTAACAGAGATTACCGTAAAGATCACCTTCGGGATTACATAGGAATAGGTATTGAACATTGCCTTCCAGATATTGATATCACCGCCATAGCTGCTCATCGCGGCTTTATATCCTTCCAGGGTCGGATTTTTAGGAATAAAGCTGATGCTGGAGAAAATCTCCGCATTCGACTTAAAGGTCGCACCCACCATCCAAAGCAGAGGATAAATCATAATAAAGCCGACCGCGATCAAGACAAAGTATCTCAAAAAAAGTGTAACATAATGCTTGGTTTTACTTTCCGCAGCCATACTCAACCCTCCTCATCCGAATAGAATACCCAGTATTTCTGGGACAGGAACGCGATCACCGTAAAGAACATCAGGATAACAAATAATACCCATGCCATTGCGCTCGCCATACCCATATCATACTGTTTGAACGCACTGTTGTAAATCAGCAGTGAGAGCAAGGTTGTAGAGTTTCTCGGTCCGCCGGAGGTGATGATGTACGGCCCGTTGAATTCCTGGAACGCCTGACAGAGCTGTGTTACCAGGTTGTAGAAAATAACCGGTGTAATCAGCGGCACAGTGATGGAAAAGAACTGGCGCCATTTGCCCGCTCCGTCAATCGCGGCTGCCTCATAAAGATCTGCCGAGACGCCCTTCAATGCGGCCAGGAAAATGACCATGGAAGAACCAAACTGCCATACACGCAGCAGACAGATTACCATCAGCGAATATCTGGTATCACTCAGCCAGCTCGGCCCGGTGATCCCGATCAGCGCGAGTGCGCCGTTCAGAAGACCCTCATCGCGGAAAACCGCTTTCCAGAGGACGGCAATCGCTACCGATCCGCCGAGAATCGAAGGAATATAGTAGATGGTGCGGAAAAGGTTCACACCCTTAATCTTAAAGTTCAATATGTATGCGACAAACAGCGCAAAGATCAGCTTCAGCGGTACGGTGATAAATGCATACCGGAACGTGATCCCCATTGCTTTCGTGATCTTCGATGTCGTAAATACATCAATATAATTCTGTAGTGTACCGACCACACTGATCCCCTGGAAGAGGTTGTAATCGGTAAAGCTGTAGTACAGCGAAGAAGCCATCGGATAAAGCTTAAAAATCAGAAAACCGATCAGCCACGGCAAAATAAAGAAAAACCCAATGTTATCTCTGCAAAAACCCTTAAATCCTTTTCTCTTTACCTTGTGTGGGATCGCGGCAGAATTGCTTTTGTTAGCCAATAGAAGTCCCTCCCTTTTATCTAAGAAAGGGAGCTGCCATTTCTCCAACAGCAGCTCCCTTAGCATATATCCTTGATTCGCAGCGCGAATCGAGGATACAGGCCGTGCCTCGCCCAATGGGCGATTTGCATGGCACGGCTCTCCACATATCTCAGAGCCTCAAAACATCATCAGCCGAGAACATCGTTGATGCCATCAATCAGAACCTCAGCAGCTTCTTCAATGCTGTAATCGCCATAACTCAGACCAGCCATTACATCATAGTAAACACCGTCGCTGCTCTTCAGAGTCGAATCCTCAAAGAGCGGATCCAGTGCGTTGCTGCACCCTGCCAGCACCTTGCCATTTGCTTCTACTGTCGTCTCATTCAAAATGCCAGCCTCGGATGCAGCCGTCAGTGCGGACTCAGATACCGGGATACCTCTCTCAGAGCCAAGGATGAGCGCCGCGTCAGCGTCATTCATCAGGTAGTTCAGAAGAAGCGCACACTCATACGGATGCTCGGTTCTCGTGCTGATCGCCCAGCCAAGAGAAACCTTTGTGTAGCCTCCCTGATACTCGCCAAGATCTGTCAGATAATCGCCTACTACAAACTCACGGCCCTCTTCCAGAGCTCCCTGATACTTCGCTGCGGAAGAATCCCACTCAAAGATACCAGCATAGTGGCCATCAATCCAGTTCATGTTCTGATCCAGAGAAGAAGCGCCGTCGCCGGTGATCTTCGCGATGGTCGGGGTTACATGAGCGTCTTCCAGATCCTGGATAAACTGAAGGCCTTCCTGAATCTGCTCAGCTGTATACTGCAGCTCATTGTCGATTACCCAGTCTGTGCCGTAAACACTCTCCAGATAATAAACCATAAGAATCATTCTGTCATATTCGCCAAGGGCGATCGGATAATAGCTCTCATCATATGCAGCAAATGCTTCGCCGCATGCCAGCAGCTCTTCCAGAGTGGTCGGGATCTCTACGCCAACCTCGTCAAAGGTGGTCTTGTCCCAGTAGAAAATACGGCCTGTCATGGATGCCGGAAGCGCTGCCAGAGAACCGTCAGAAGCCTCACACATCTCAAGATAGGATTCACCGATCTGAGTCAGGTCGATCGTATCTGCGTAATCATACAGATTCAGGAAAATCGATCCGTCAGAATCATACTGTGTGATCCAGTTCCAGTTCACCTGGTTGATATCCTGCTCGGTGCCTGCCACAAATGCGGTAGCCATCTTCTCTTCCCAACCATCCCATGCGGAATAGGTGGACTCTACCGTGATGCCCGGATATGCTTCCATGAAAGCGTCAATCGCTTCCAGAGTCGCCTCATGTCTGGAATCACCGCCCCACCAGGAAATTGTAAGGGTGCACTCTTCGTAATCCGCTGCGCTGACAGCCGGAGCCATCGTAAGCGCCATAGCGCCAACCAGGCCGACAGCGATCGCGCGTCTTAAACCATTCTTTTTCATTACTCGTTTCTCCTTTTCACGTAATTTTGTCGGGAAATCCCCACATGGATATATCATAACACAGCGCCCGTTAAATTGCACCACTTTTTTTAGATTTTTTTTAGAAAGTTTTCACGGTTTGTTCGAAACTCTGTCACATTACTGTTATTTTTTTGTCAGCTTTATCCATTATATCACATGTTTTGTGACTATGTTTTTTATTTCGTCACGCTTTCCCTGTCTATTCCCAGAGACGCCCGTACGCTTTCTTCACTCGCTTCGTATTCCCCGCACAACAACCACCGCGACCACTGCCGCCAGTACGCCGCTTAAAATATTGCTGACCGCCATCACAATCCCTGCGCTGACATTGCCAAGGTCGGTGAAGCGCTGCAGTCCCCACAGCACCGGAATCCGGAACAGAAAAATCCGGCAGAAATTCATCGCCAGGGTGATTTTCGTCTTGCCAAAACCATAGAGAAGCGCCATCACCGCCGCGTTCACACCAAGCGGAATCGCACCAAGCGCTTCCAGACGGTAGATTTCCTTAATCATATCCGCGAACGCTTCGTTTCCCTCCGCGAACAGAGAAACAATCGGATTCAGAAAAAGCAGAGTAAGACTCACCAGGATAAGGCCAATCAGAACGTTCATGATCAGCGTCCACCAAAATGCGGCGAGCGCCCGCTCCGGTTTTTTCGCGCCCAGATTCTGGCTGATCACTGCCGCGCCGCCTGACTGAAAACCATTCTGCGGACTGGTTGTGATTCCGTCGATGTTGTTCGAAATCCCCAGTGCGCCCACCGTCCAGGTGCCGTAAACTGTACTCATCGAATTGACGATCACCTTTCCCATGGAAAAGGCCGCCTTCTCCACAATCACAGGAAAAGAAAGGTGCAGCATCGGCGACAGCACCTCTCCCTGCACCGAAATTGCTTTCACAGAAAAGCCAAACGCACTTTCCTTCTGATTCATATTGACCAGCGCCGCCGCAAACAGAACAGCCTGAGAAGCAAGTGTTGCAACCGCAATCATGCTGACGCCGCCGCCCATCCCATACACAAACAGAGCCGTCAGGAAAAGCTTGACCGCGATCACCGCCGTATTCAGATACAGAATGCGCCTGGAATTCCCCCGCGCCCGCTCCACGGCGATATAGATGCTGTTAAAAAAAGAAAGCACCAGGCCAAACAGCTCCAACCGGAAATAAACCGTCCCTTCCCCAAGGATTTCCTCCGGCGTATTCATCAGCATCAGGAATCCCCGCGCAAACGGAACCAGCACCAGAAGAAGCGCACCGCCGAGCAAGGCGCACAGCGCAAACACGGTGCTCACACGCCGTTTCACCAGCTCCAGGTCTCCCGCGCCGTACGCCTCACTGATTTTCATCCCCGCGCCGACCGCCAGCCCGTCGCCAATCGCGGAAAGCATCAGATTGATCTGTGAAAGATAGGCCACCGTCGACACCGCCGTCGCGCCGATATGCGAGGCCATCATGGTATCCAGAATCTTAAACAGCTGGTTCAGGCTCTCGTATAATGCCAATGGAAAGCCGACGTGCAGGATGACCTTCCACATCGGCGCTTCCAGAGCAAATGCTCGATATTTTTCATCTTTTTGTGACAGTTCTGCTTTCATCTGATTGCTCCTTATCAAACGAACAATTGTCACAAATCTATCACATTTCACAGCGATTGACAATACTTTTCCAATTTCATCATATCCCATAAGTGATAATCGGATCACCGGCCTTAATCGCCAGCGAAACCGTATAAAACAGAATAATGGAATCGAATTCCGCGTAAACCTCCTCCAGTGTATTTCCGAAAAAATCTTTAATGACGCCCAAAAGCTCTCCCTTTTTCACACGCTGCTCCAGGCTGACCTGCGGATACCAGCAGCCGGACTGTGTTGCGTCAATATAGGCCGCGTTTGTGATCACATAAGCCGGTTCCGGCGGCATCTTCGCTTCGCCCGGCAGGACTTCGAGGTAGCGCAGGACATTCAAAATGTTCTCCTTATAATCATCCACCTCTTCTTTTGACCACAATCCCCGTCCGCCCATTTCAATCAGTATGCTTGGAATCCCGTAGCGGTTGCACATATGGTAAGCGTTGGAATCCGCCTGCGAGCGCACCATATAGCGGGCATTTACCCGCAGCGCAGCCTGCCTTGAGCGCTCCGCGACCTCCTGATCTCCGACGCCCGGATAATACACATACGGCGGAAGCACTTCATGGAGATCTCCTCCATGGGTATCAATCATAAAATCACATTTCCGTATCACATCCTGTGTCAGCGCGTAAGCAAAACGCTGGCCGATGGTACCGGTCGGGCTGCCCGGATACTGCCGGTTCAGGTTTTCCCCCGATTTTGGATAAATTGCGCTGACCCGCTCCAGGAAGCCTTCCGTGTTGACCGGGTGAAAAATGACCAGAGCACCGCAGATGTCCTCCGGCTGCAGCTCCTGCGCCAGCTCGATCACGCTCTCAATACTTGGGTATTCTCCCCCATGGATACCTGTGGTCAGAAGTACCGTCTTTCCCTCTTTTTTCCCATTGATCAAAGTAAGCGGGGCAACAATTCCTGTGTCTGCGAACTCCATTGTACCCTGCACCTTTTCGCCGGGCATACATCTCAAAGAGCCAAATGCCATCTCTCTCTTCATAAATATGTCCTCATTCTTTCTGCTCTAAACAAGCCTGTCACTTAAGAAAGTCTTCCGCTATTTGTGCAGAACAGACCTATTCCTTATACCCGAAATCCGGTATCTCTCCCCACCGTCTGCGCAGGGCATGCGCCGCCAGCTTCGGCCTGCGGTCTCTGGTGAGAACGCCCTTTTTATTGCCGTCCACACGCATCGGTCCCTGAATGGTGGCGAAGTCCGCAAAATTCCAGAGCTGCTCTCCGATAAAGAATGGGCGTTTGTCAATCTCTGCGCCAATCCGCAGATAATAATCCGCCTGGTATTCCTCGCTGAACATCTCGCCGTTTGTGTTGTGGATGCCCGGATAAGTGTCCGCGCCGTATTCGGTGAACATCACCGGCTTGCCCTGCTTTTCCCAAAAATCCAGCTCCGTATTCAGCGCGTCGCAGGCCGCATCCAGATCGCCGCCCAGATTGTACCAGCCATAGTAGCGGTTCAGGCAGACGACATCCATCGTTCTGGTCGTGAGATCTTTCTCATAATTGTTCTGGCAGCAGACCAACGTCACCGGACGGTTCTGCGGGTCGCAGCTGTGCGCCAGCTCGTACAGCGGGGTAAAATAATCCAGCGCGTCCTGCGGGAAATTTTCCAGATCTGGCTCGTTCGCCAGCGACCACATCACCACGCTGGGATGATTTTTATCCCGCGCAATCATATCCCGGATGACGTTGCGGTGATGATCGTGGATGCGCATCACCTGATACGCGTTGAGGCCGCCGCCCGCACCGATGCCAACTGCCGGAGTCTCATCAATCACGATAATCCCCTCCCGGTCGCAGAGGTCATACATCTCCTCCGCGTAAGGGTAATGGCTGGTGCGGAAGGAATTCGCGTGCATCCAACGGAACAGGGAGAGATCCTTTACATTCAGGCAGGAATCCGTGCCGCGCCCGCGGAAAAAGCTATCCTCGTGCTTGCCAAAGCCTTTGAAATAGAACGGTTTTCCATTGATCAGAAACTGTGTCCCCTTCACCTCCACCGTGCGGACGCCAAAAGTCTGCTCATAAACATCCTCGCCAAAGGTCACGCGCGCAGTGTAAAGATAAGCCGCGCCGGGGTTCCAGAGGTGAACATCGGGAATGACGCAGGTGCCGGTGCATTGGCAGTCCTCATCCGGTTTGACAGCTGCTTCGCTTTCTGCCACGACCTGTCCGTCTTCGTCCAGAATCGTAATTTGAACACGTTTCCCCAACACATCCGCGTCTTCTGGTCTGGCACTCTCCGGACTCACGTTTTCATAGTCGCAATCTTTCGAAGTCTTTCCTGGCTCTTCCGAAGATACCGTCCCGACCCGAAATTTCACAATTCCATCTGTTCCATCGACTTCCGTCACAAGGCTGATATCCTGAATATAGTCCTTCGGCGTCGTATACAGCCAGACCGGACGGATGATGCCGGCATAGTTAAAGAAGTCAAAATTCGGCTTATTCTGCGGCTTGCAGCGAGATTTCGCCAGCTCGATAGAAGGAATTCCCGGATTGTCCGAGCCGAAGAAAGCTACATTGTTTTCATTTCCGACCGGCAGGGTTCCGAAGTTCACCCGGTTGTCCACCGCCACAGAAAGCAGGTTTTCACCCTTTTTTAAAACGCTTCCCATCGCGCAATGCTCCCCCTGCGCATTCTCTGCTCCGGCTGACCCAGATTCCACTGTCTCTCGTAAAAGATCCGTCACATCAAACTCGAATGGAAGGAACCCGCCCTTGTGGCTGCCCAGATACTGCCCGTTCAGGTAAACCTCCGCCTGATGGGTAACCGCGCCAAAGCGCAGGACAAGCCGTTCCCCCTGAAGATGGCGCGGCACTGTAAACGTGCGCTGATACACCGCCCATCCGTAGTGGCTGCGCAGATTCACATCATCCTTCTGGTCATTGTAGGAAGCCGGAACCGCCATCGTCATAGGCTGTGAAAGCGGCTTTTTTACCTGATTTTCCTCATAAGCTTCGGCTCCCGCCGTCTGAAACTTCCAGATCCCGTTCAGGTCGATCCGCATACGGGATTCATTTAATTGTGGATATAACATTGTATTCTTCCTCCTTCTTCTGATTCATTTTCATATCTCTTTTTCCGCAGAACATATATTTTATACGAACTTCACAACAAGTGCAAAATACTGCCCTGAATCGCTCTCATCTGTCTACCGAATCGTGACACAGCTCTCCGGTTTTTCTTTCATAATCCGCAGCGTGCTTCCTCTCCACGGCACATTCAGCTCAAATTCCGGACAATCCGCAATCCGGGGCGGTTCAAAGCGATAGCCTTCCGGCCTTCCGGGATCCGGATGCAGCCCCGCAATTTCCTCTATAAAAAGCGTTAAAAATCCGCTGCTCCAGCCATGACACAGGCTGGTGTTCCATTTCTGGTCTTTGCCCCAGGCTTCGAACGAGGCGCTCGCACCCTCCCGCACCATATTTCTCCAGCCATACGAATCCGCACGCATCATCCGTTCATAACAAACCTCCGGCCTGCCCATCCGGGCAAGACTTTTCAGCGCAAACCAGGCCGGCAGCACCCCGCAGACGCGCCCCGGCGTCTGAAGCAGGCAAACATATGCCTCCTCGCTTTCCTTTGGCAAAAGGCCAAAAAATGCCGCGTACAGATTTGCGTGAAGAGAGCAGTGCCCGCTGCTCTCACTGTCTGCAAACAGCTGCTGCTCCCTGCGGTAAAACACCCGCCGAAAGGAATCCGCAATCTGCGCGCTCCGCCCTGTAATAGGAAACTCCAGCAGCTTTTCCATCTCCTCCTGCATCACATTCGCCCCATACCAAAGCGCATTGACGACGTTGTGACAGCCTTCACCCACGACTGGACGGGTCAGCGGAAAATCATATCCATCCCGCAGGTTTTCCGGCCAGTCTACAAGGTTCCAGAGGGCGCTCACATTCTCCAGAAGGCCATCCTTTCTCTGGTAAATCAGGAAAGATTCCGTCAGTGCCCGCACAGCCGGATAGCACCTGGCCAGATAGGTGCGGTCACCGGTAAATTCATAATCCGTCAGCGGAAGCAGCGGAAACAGCAGCGAAAAATCTGCAATCTCCTGCATCACACTGCCCGGCGACACAGCCATCAGCGACGGCGAGACCGTCTCCGAGGAAATAAAGTCCCAGATGCATTTGCGCAAAAGCTCTGTGCTTCCCGTCAGCCACACCTGCGACCGGGCAGTGATCAGTGCGTCCCCAAGATACTGCCCCTTCTCCCGTGTCGGGCAATCCAGATAGCCGTCCTGCGAGCAGCAGCGAACCGCGTTTTTGCAGATTTCAAAAATCTGTTCTATCTCCGGTACATCTTGACAGCATTTTAATGTACACGCATCCTCCTCCATCGGATAATGGCGCACCCAGGCATACACCTGCCGCAGCTCCACTGTTTTCGGATACAGCAGCTCCGCATAGCGAAATCCCTTATAATCATACGGATGCAAACGGCTGACGCCCTCTCCCAGCGTCCAGATCTCCTGATACGCACAGCCGCAGCGCATATCCCAGCGCACGCGCGGGATTTCACTGGACGCTGTCTCTACTCCCGCGTCCTCGCTGTTTTTTTCATATTCTTCACCAGGCAAGGACTCTTTTTCCTGTATTTCGCAGCAAAAGTGTGTCTGGACTGACGTCTCTTCCAGTTCTTCTCCGCACCGGATTACGACCTGGGTGCCGGCCGGACCAGCCGCTTCCGCTACGACCGCCCCAGTGATTTCCCGTCCAAAATCCAGCACCAGCCTATGAAAGCCAGCCTCCCACTCATCATCCGTCAGCAGGCCCTTCAAAGCAGGCTCCTGTTTACCAAAAACCGCTCGTCTGGCAGTCTCTTCCCATCTTTGCACCGGAAAAACGTCGTACTCCTCCAGCATCCGGATCGGGCGGGGCAGCATATGATAATCCGCCCACAAAGCCGGAACTAAATATCCCCAGCTGTCCTCCTCACATTTTCCGCATTTTTCTTTGCGCTCCTCTGCAATGCATCTTTCACTTTCACCCGGGAAACCATCCTTTTCCTCATCAAAATCCGTGCAGAAGTCCGGCATCTCCCATCCCTCCGGCCAGAGGCGGCTGTCAAAGTTCTCCAGGAATTGCGTATCATACCCTACGGTCTCTCCGCTGTAGGCCGTGCAGATCCGATAACGCCAGGTCTCGTCGCAGCGTGCCACTTCTTTTTCCGGCTCATCATCCGGAGATTTCCCTTTCTGACACACAGAAAGCCACAATCCAAAGCGTCCGTCGCCACTCGTCCAGGAACGGCTGATTCTCCCATGATAGTATAAATGCAGGGCAACCGTGACCGTACGTTTTTCCTCTGTATGATTCTTCTCCGTATAAGTTCTTTCCGTGTGAGAATCCTCTGTATAATCCTTTTCGGTATAAGCTATCTCCTCAGAAAAGCATTCCGGCTTCTCCTTAGCCAGGCAGCCCTCCAACGGGTATCTGTCATAAAAGCAGCAATCCGCAAAGGAAGCGGCCGGCCCCTGCCCCCGGTAACCCCCGTCAATCCAGATCTGATAATAGTCATCCGCGGCCACCAGAAGCTCACAGTCCTGCGTGGGCAGCTCCATCGTTCCCCGCACCAGCACATGAAGATTTTCCGGCGCATCTTTCTCAGGAACCGCTTGCACCTCCTGTTCTCTGCCGTAAATATTTCTTTGCTTCACCGAATTCCATTCCGGGATTGTCATCCAGCCTGATTCTTTCATATGCATCCATCCCCTGTCATATTATAAACACACAAACTGTTCCGTCCCTTCACAGTTAAGGAGGAAAAACATGTATGTCGCTATCATAAAATAGAAACCGCTTCCCCGTCAATGCATTTTTCTTCGGCCAATTCATTTTACATCCGATGGTCTTTTGCTATTCTTCTGGAATCACCTACTTTTTACTTTTCATTTTCTGCGGGTTATAGTAGAATAAATGCATCAGAAAAATCTATTCATCCATTTTTTCAGGAGGAAAATGCTATGGAAAAGCAATCAATTTCCCGCAGAGATTTCATCAAAACGATGGCAGCGACCGCGGCAGGTGCAGCTGCGATCAGCGTACTTCCAGGCGCAGAGGGCGCCGCAGGTGCAAAGGTACTTGCCGCTGAGGCGCTCTCCTACACTCCGGGAACCTATTCCGCGGTGGCCAAGGGCATCGGCAGTGTCGTGACAGTCACTATGACCTTTGATGAGACAAGCATTACCGATGTGCAGATCGACGTCTCCGGCGAGACGGCCGGCATCGGCGCCGACATCGGAGATGAGATGGTGCAGACAATTCTAAGCTCCCAGAGCTGCGACGTGGACGCAGTGTCCGGCGCTACCGTGACCAGTGAAGCGGTAAAGCAGGCCGCGGCGAACTGTATTTCTCAGGCGTCCGGCATTTCCGTAACCGTCAGCAGTGAGGAAGAGGAAGCCGCCGAATGGCTGGGCGAAGCTCCGGAAATCGCGGAATCTGATATCACAGAAGAATTAGAGACAGAAGTGCTTGTAGTCGGCTGCGGTTCCGGCGGATGGATTGCCGCCATGACCGCTGCGGAGGAAGGCGCCAAGGTGCTCGTTGTTGAAAAACGCGAATCACCGACTGGGCCGCGCGAAGACATCGGCGCGATCAATTCTTCTCTTCAGCTGGCTTCCTTTGAGGAATACCCGGAATTCGAAATTGATAAAATAGAAGCAATGCAGGATATCGTCCGCTACGGCGGCGGCTATGTGGATTCCAACCTGATCCGCTGCTGGGAGGACAACAGCGGCGAGCTGGTGGACTGGCTGACTGAGCTGCTGGAGAGCACCGGGAACTGGTACATGAGTCTGGAAGGCGGCATCGGCAATACGGATGATCCCGGACGTGACAAAGCCTACGCAACCGGCCACAGCCCGCACACCACCGATGACGCTCCGGAAGGCACCACATTAAATACGACTTTCCAGGCGCACTGCGATGAGCTCGGCGTAGAATGGAAGCTCTCTACCGCACTGATCAGGCTGGAGCAGGATTCGACCGGAAAAGTGACCGGCATCATCGCGCAGGATCAGAACGACGACCATTATATCCGCATCACCGCGACAAAAGGCGTCATCATGTGCACGGGCGGCTACGCAACCAACACGCAGATGATGAAAGCGCTTCAGCCGCAGACACTGGATATGAAGATCAACTACACCCTTGGCTCCACCTGCGACGGCTCCGGCATCAAAGCCATGCTCTGGGCAGGTGCTGCGCTCGACCCGACACACGCATCCATGATGTTCAACCGCTGCTGCTGTCTGCCGACCGAGACAGCCGGATACGAGACCACCGGCCGCTGGTTCTGGTTTGGCGAGCAGCCATTCCTGAAGGTAAACCTAAACGGCGAGCGCTTCTGCAACGAGTCCGGCCCGTATGAATTCATGCTCCACTCGATGTGCATGCAGCCCAATCATACCTACTGTGACATTTTCGACGCGAATAACGAGCAGTATGCGGAACAGTTTGACGAGGTCGGCTGCTGCCGTCTGTTCGCCTTCCCGAACGGCGCGCTCTCCAATATGACCTATGACTATGTATGGAGCTCCATCGAGACTCTGATCGAGGACGGCTATGTACAGAAAGCCGACACCCTCGAAGAACTCGCAGAAAAGCTGAATATCCCGGCAGATACCTTCGTCGCCACCGTTGAACGCTACAACGAGCTGTGCGCGGCAGGCGTAGACGAGGACTACGGCAAAGAAGCACACCGCCTGACCCCGGTCGACACCGCGCCATTCTACGGCGTCCGCACCGGCGCATGGCACCTGACTACCCTGAACGGCTGCCGCATCAACACTGATATGCAGGTCATCCGCGAGGACGGCACCGCCATCGAAGGCCTGTACGCAACCGGCGACTGCACCGGCGGTTTCTTCTCCCAGACCTACCCGAACCTCTTCACCGGTCTGGCCTGCGGCCGCACCATGACCTTCGGCCGCCGTGCAGCGAAAATCGTAGCGGCGCTGTAACAGAAATATTATCACGCGTCTTTTGCGGGAATAAATACAAAGTACAAGCCTTCATTATTATAACCAAATAACATTTCTACCGAAACGAGCAGGAGACACATATCAGTCTCCTGTTCGCTTATATAATGTGTACACTCCTTCTGTTTCCCATTTAATTCTTTTTATCACTCAATTGCGCTCTTTATCACTTTTATTCATATATTTTCACCATCTCCTCTTTTAAATTATCAACGAACCATGGAGTTCGTTCCTGAGTACTTTTCTGCTCCAACATCTGTGTGGTCACAAGATCAATTTCCTTACCTACGCTCTCCTTTAAGTCATTGTATAGTCCACCCATTTCAAACAGGCCTCGAATAATAGACCCCTGTCTGTCTACAAGAATATCTACATCACTTTCTTCGGTTGCTTCATTTCTGGCATAGGAACCAAAAAGATAAACTGCTTTCAGCTGATATTTTTTCGCGACAGGATTTACCCTTGACTTGAGTTCATCTAATGTATAAATCATCTTTTTCCCCCAATCACCAAATATGCAGAGTGAATAAAATCTTAACCGGTCATTCGCCGCATCAGTTCATTGCCATGCTCTTTGAGCCATTTGTCCCATTTATAATAATCCGGCATGACGCGCAGCACCTCCGCGTAGAAAGCCTTCGAATGGTTCATTTCCTTCCGATGGCAAAGCTCATGCACCACCACGCTGTCAATCACCTCCGGCGGAGTCAGCATCAGCAGGCAGTTAAAATTCAGATTTCCTTTCGCGGAACAGCTTCCCCAGCGTGATCTCTGATTCCGAATCGTAATCCGCCCGTAAGTCACGCCTACCTGCGGAGCGTAATACCTCACCCTCTCCGGTATCATCTTCAAAGCCTGATCCGCCAGTGCGCGAAGCTCCTCCATAGAAAGCCGCTCCACCTCCGGCTGATTCTTCAGCGCCTCGAAAATCTTATTCTGCTGCTTCAATATCCAGTCCGTATGCTGCTGCACGAACTGTGCGACCGCCGCGTCCGTCATCCGATACGGTGCGCGGACAATCACACCCTCCTCCCTTACCTGGAGAGAAATCGTTTTTCGGTTGCTGCGGATTGTCTTATAATTCATCGTTTTCATCCCAATTTTCAGAACGCTACTCTAAAATAGTTGCTTTTTTTAATTTCTTTTCTACCTGCTCGGTAATTACTTCTTGTCGACCTTCTATGTGTCTACATCTTAGGGTACATTATATACTGTTATTCCGCATTTTATATGCTCCCAAACCCTATCACTCCCCGTCAAAATAA
>JAJPWX010000035.1 GCA_021205755.1 Lachnospiraceae bacterium
TGGCCCTTTGGAGGGCCAAAATCAAACCACCAGTTGAACTGGTGGTTGCTGAGTTTGGCAGCCGGTATCGTAAATCTGTATTTAGATGGAATCACGATACAGGCTGTTACAATCAGGGGGTAGACAGAAACTATGAAAAATATATCAAGAAGAGATTTCTTAAAGGGAACATTTGCGGGTGCGGCGACCTTTGCTTTTTCCGCAGTTTGCGGCATTTCTGTTCCACAGCCTGTTCTGGCAGATGAGGAGGATGGTCTGCTGCTGTATCTTTCCTTTGATGAGGGCAGCGGAATTGAGATCTCAGACCTGAGCGGCATTACCGGAGACGCGGAGCTGAGCTATACCTATACAAGCGCCCTTTACATGGACAGTCAGGATCCGCAGTGGCGCGATACGGGGATTTCCGGCGGCTCTCTGCTGTTTGACGGCAATTCGACCTGTGTTACCTACAGCAAAAGCGCGATTAAGGTGGAGGGCGATGTCCTTTCTATCAGCGTTTGGTTCGCGCCGCGCACCTTTGAATGGGACGACCCGTTCGCGGAGGAGAACGGCACACAGGCTCTGACCGGGATTATTTCTCAGTGCTCCAAGAGCGGCATGGCGGGTTTCCAGCTGGGTTATCAGCGCTTTGGAAGGCTGTGCTTTGAAGTCGGTACCGGAAGTGAGTGGCTGACCCTGTGGGCGGATGAGGAGCTGGAAAAATACAAATGGAATCACATTGCGGCAGTCTTTGACGGACCGAATGGGGAAATGACGCTTTACCGAAATGGCGTACTGGTCGGCAGTATGGAGATCGAAAAAGGCAGCGTCATTACGGGAACCAATAAACAGCTCCTGGTGGGGCGCAGCTGCGAGGCAGACCGGCTTGGCGCGGGCTATATTAATATGTGCAGCGGTCTGATGGATGAGCTGAAGCTGTATCAGAGAGCTCTGACCGCAGAGGAGGTCGCGGAGACGTACAATAGCGTGGAAGTGCCAGAGATTGTTTTTTCCGACATCTGGCCGCAGGCTGGGCGCACAACGCCGGGATTGCCCGCATCATCTGGCTGAATGAGGATGGGAGCGACCTGATGATTAAGCCGTCGGAGACCCTGCATACGCTGGAAGAAGAGGTACTCGTGGATGCGGCAGACCTCTCTGTCGGGGAAGCGAATGAGCTGCTCAGTGAAATTCATGAAGACATGCTTTATGTGCGGGTCAGCTTTGCAGATGCCGCCGCGGAGAAATATGGCCTGAAGGTACTCGAAAGCGCGGCCGAAGAACGCGCGGTGAGCTATTACTATGATGGCTCCGATCAGACCATCCACGGAGAGACCACCGACCGGGGAGCGGGCTCCACGACGGGGTATGTCTCAGGCGCTTTTGCTCTGGATGCGGCAGATTCGCTGACCATTGAAGTTTATCTGGACCGTTCTGTCATAGAAGCCTTCTTCAACGACCGGAAGGCGATTTCCATGCGGGCTTACCCGGAGGTGGAAGACGCGGACGGCGTATCAGTTTTCACAGAGGATGGTGATGTGACAGTCAGTGCGCTTTATGTGGCGCGAATGAGTGGTATCTATTAAAAGGTTAGAGGAATATATCTGGGAATGGCATTCGGTATATCAGGATCGGATGCCATTTTCTGATTAAAAAATCATCTTGACCCTTTGACAATATGCGGTATAATGAGCAAGTAAATAAGCAAGATAATACGCAAGTCGTGAATCTGCTTCACAGTGAGAATTTACGTTTGCAGATATGGAGGAAGAATGGAGAATTATGAACCGCCTTTTACCATAACAAACGAAATGCTGTCCTGTGTGGCTTCTGTTTCAGAAAAAATCGGAAGGATTACTGCGGTTGGCAGCCTGGATTCTAAGCCGCACCTGAGGAAGAATAACCGAATCCGCTCGATTCATTCCTCTCTGAAAATTGAGGCAAATTCTCTTACACTTGGGCAGGTGAGGGATGTTATAAATGGAAAAACTGTGCTGGGCGAGCAGAAGGAGATTCAGGAAGTAAAAAATGCTTATGCGGCATATGAGCTTCTGGATGAACTAAATCCATGGAGTATCGAAGACCTGAAGCGGTTTCATGGGATTATGACAAAATATGTTGTGGAGGAATCTGGCGTTTTCCGTCGGGGTGAGGAAGGAGTATTCCACGGCGATGAGTGCATCTTTATGGCTCCGCCGGCCAGAATGGTTCCGCAGCTTATGGAAGACCTTTTTGGCTGGATGGAGGAATCGAGGAACAAGATTCATCCGCTGATTCTTAGCTGTGTGTTTCACTATGAATTCGTATTTATTCATCCATTTGCAGATGGCAATGGCAGAATGGCGCGGTTATGGCAAACTGCGATTCTCTCAAAGTGGAACCCTGTTTTTGTATATATTCCTTTGGAAAGTCAGATTGAGCGATTCCAGGAGAAATATTATGCTGCGATTGCAAGGTGCCATGTGGAGGGAAAATCGAACGCATTTATAGAATTTATGCTGTCGCAGATTGATGCGATTCTGGATGATATCACGGTGCAGATGGATGAAGAAAGCTCGCAGCTGTCCGAATATGTCAGAAAACTACTGGGGGTTATGGAATATAACGTTCCGTATACAGGGAAAACTCTGATGGATAGACTGGGATTAAAATCCAGAGAGACTTTCCGCCGGAATTATCTTCATCCCGCGATAGAGCTGGGACTTGTTCGGATGTCCATCCCGGATAAACCGCAAAGCAGAAATCAGAGGTATGTAAAGACGGAATGATTTATCAGGGTTTGCAAATAAGCTACGTGTGCTATAAGTTTTCCTTATAACCAGCTATAGTCAGAAAAAATTTGACGAATCCGGTTTCCGGGTTTATCATGAAACACAGATACAACGAACTGGCAGCCGCCTGGCGGCTGCACTATATCTGGTTTTATCAGAGAAAGAGAGGACATTATTATGAAAAAGACAATCGCGAAGTTACTGGCAGTAAGTCTGGCTGTTACCGCAGTGGCGGGACTTTCCGTTACGGCGTCTGCGGACGTAGACAACGTGATTACCGTAGCGGCTTCCCCGACACCGCACGCGGAGATTCTGGCGAAGGCAGCGGAGATCCTGGCGGAAGAAGGATGGGATCTGCAGGTGACGGAGTTCACAGACTATGTACAGCCGAACCTGGTAGTAGATGAAGGTGAGATTGACGCGAACTATTTCCAGCACACACCATATCTGGAGAGCTTCAATGAGGAGCAGGGTACGGATCTGGTGAGCGTGGCGAAGATTCATTATGAGCCGATGGGCATTTATATTGGCACAAAGTCCAGCCTGGATGATCTGGAGGACGGCGACGTGATCGCGGTTCCGAACGATACGACGAACGAGGCGAGAGCGCTCCTGCTTCTGGAGGCGAACGGGGTGCTGACTCTGCCGGAGGATGCGGATCTGACCGTTACCGCGAATGATGTGGTATCCTTTAAGGATGACCTTGACATTGAGATCATCGAGGTAGAGGCGGCGCAGGTGGCACAGTACACCAGCGAGGTGGCGTTTGCGGTCGTGAATGGCAACTATGCGCTGTCAGCGGGACTTTCCTCCTCTGATGCGATTGCGTTTGAGACTTCTGATTCTGAGGCGGCTTCGACCTATGCGAATGTACTTGTAGTGAAGGCTGGCAATGAGGAAGACGAAGGCATTCAGGCGCTGGTAGCGGTGCTGCAGTCGGATGAGATCAAAGAATTTATCACCGAGACCTATGACGGTTCTGTAGTACCGTATGAAGAGCCGGCGGAAGAAGCGGAGACTGAGATCGAGACAGAAGCGGTGACTGAATAACAGGAACTACGGTTGTCAAACTGGTAATCGACGAATGGAAGTTATAGACAGGAAATCAAATATACCGTCGAAAGAGACCGCCCACTGAAAACAGACCGGGCGGTCTTTTCTTTTCGATGCAGTCCTGAACTGCTGCAAAAAAGTCGTGCAGTTTCCGCATAAGTGTGCTATGATGATTACGATTCGTAACTGTTCAGTACCTTCACAGTTACGAGGGAAAAGCCTATTTAAAATCGCTTTGCGATGAGGCTTTTCCCTGTATAATATACGTTTTCATACGTACTTCGCAGCAAGTGCGAAGTACTGTTCTGAATAATTGTTACTATTTTTTAATAAAGCAGGAACGGAGCAGTTATGGAACCAATTATTAAAATACAGCATGTAGACAAGGAGTTCCGGCAGAAGAACGCGGAGGTACACGCGCTCGCGGACGTCTGCCTGGATATTTATAAGGGCGATATTTACGGGATCATCGGTATGTCCGGTGCGGGCAAGAGTACGCTGGTGCGCTGCCTGAATTTCCTGGAGCGGCCGACGGCCGGGACGGTGATCGTGGACGGGCAGGATCTGTCTTCCCTTTCGGATAAAGAGCTGAGGGAGAAGCGCAAGAATATCGGCATGATTTTCCAGCATTTTAATCTCCTGATGCAGCGGAGTGTGCTGGATAACGTGTGCTTTCCGATGGAGCTTGCCGGAGTGAAAAAATCTGAAGCGCGCAAAAAGGCACTGGAATTTCTGAGGGACGTGGATCTGGAGGAGAAAGCGAGCGCCTATCCGGCGCAGCTTTCCGGCGGACAGAAGCAGCGTGTCGCGATCGCGCGTGTGCTGGCTTCGGATCCGAAGATTCTGCTGTGTGATGAGGCGACGAGCGCGCTGGATCCGCAGACGACGAAGTCGATTCTGCAGCTTCTGAAGGAGATCAACCGCAAGTATGGGATCACGATTGTCGTGATTACGCATGAGATGGCGGTTGTACAGGAGATCTGCAGCCATGTGGCGATCATTGACTACGGGCATCTGGTGGAGCACGGCACGGTGGAGGATATCTTCCTCGCTCCGAAGTCGAAGGAAGCCCGACGCCTGATTTATCAGGGCTATGAGAATGTGGCAGAGATGAAGGGAAAACGGTGTGTGCGCATCGTCTTTTCGGAGAACTCGTCTTTTGAACCGGTCATTGGAAATATGGTGCTGGCGTTTAAACCCCCGGTCAACATCCTTTACGCGAATACACGGAACCTGGACGGTGTGGCAAAGGGTGAGATGGTATTGCAGCTGCCGGAGGATGAGCAGATTCAGGAAAAGATGATTGCCTGGCTGAAAAACGCGAGGCTTTCCGTGGAGGAGTTGGATAACTATGTTGGACAGTAAAACGATTTCAATGATTATCGACGGTATCGGCGAGACCCTCTGGATGACCTGTATGTCTACCTTTTTGGGTTATGTCATCGGCCTTCCGATGGGCGTGGTGCTGACTGTGACCGGGGCGGATGGAATTAAACAGAATCCGTTCATTTATAAAATCCTGGATGTGATTACAAACATTCTGCGAAGTGTGCCGTTTCTGATTCTGATGATTACCATTCGTCCGCTTACAAAGTTCATTGTCGGGAAAAGCTATGGCGCGACGGCGACGATCGTTCCGCTGACGGTAGCTGCCGCACCTTACATTGCACGTATGGTGGAATCTTCTCTGAAGGAAGTAGACCGCGGTGTGATTGAGGCGGCGCAGAGCATGGGCGCGAGCGTGTGGGAGATCATCCGCAAGGTGCTGATTCCGGAAGGGCGCACTTCACTGGTAGTAAACGCGACGATTGCCATGACTACGATTCTCGGCTATTCCGCGATGTCCGGCGCCTGCGGCGGCGGGGGTCTGGGCGATATCGCCCTGCGCTATGGCTATCAGCGCTGGCAGCCGAGGATTCTGCTGGTGACGGTTATTCTGCTCGTGATCCTGGCACAGCTGATCCAGATGATCGGGATGTGGATTTCGAGAAGGATTGACCGGCGGCGGGTGTGATTTATATGACGCGTTATGCATCGAGGAGGTGCTGACCGAAACGCAGATCTGCGGTCTGCTGATCGGATTATTATTTTTTGTAGAGAATAGGCAAAATTAATGGAAAATATGGCTTTTTATCTGGAAGATGCCATGCGGATTCTTGCCGAAACGTATCATAAGATTTTGAAGATCAATCTTTCGACGGATACCCATATTGACATCAAGGTTTATCAATCCGAACAAAATGAGAATTATGGTTATGCGCAGAAAATATCAGAATGGCTGCGGGAGTTTGCGATCTCCGGACAGGTATACGAGAAAGATGTGGACGCATACCTGCGCTTTACAAACGTTGATTCGATAAAGGCGCATTTTGAACACAGCGAAGAATGTCTGCGGATGCGTTACCGCAGGTGGACGAACGGCAGCTTTCGGTGGGTTTCGATGGAGCTTCTGAAAGCGAGCGACTACACGCCTGAAAACCAGACGCTGATGCTGTATATACAGGACATCCATGATACCTATATCCGTGAGTTCGAAGAGCAGAAGGAGATGGAATACCTCTGCAGGATTGATACTCTGACCGGATTGAAAAATCTGTATTCCTACCGTTCTATGTGTGATATGGTCACGAATGAATCATCACCGCGCCCGATTGGTGTTCTGTTTGCTGATTTAAACGGACTGAAGGTGGTCAATGACACACTGGGACACGACAAAGGCAATGAGCTGATCTGCGGATTTTCCGCTATGCTTGTCGAACAGTTTAACCGATATGAGCCGTTTCGGATCAGCGGGGATGAATTTCTGGTGGTCAGCATTGATGATGGGGAGGAAGCGTTTTTAGAAAACGCCATGGCTTTTCAGAAGCTGCTGAATGAAGATGGATTTCCGCGTGCAGCCGTGGGCTTTGTCTGGCGATCCGGCAATGACATCGCGAGTGTGACGGCCGAAGCGGAGACTAG
>JAJPWX010000101.1 GCA_021205755.1 Lachnospiraceae bacterium
AACCAGGGACAGTCAAGCAAATCTATTTCTGGTCATTTGAATTTAGCAACAACAAATAGCCTCTCGACGATGACCTTCTCCTGTGATAGAATAAACGAAGTTTATTTTTTACCGGAGGAGGTTTTTTTATGCGCACGGACGGGGAACAGCAGCACGCACATTCGCCTGGGGCAGCGGGTACAAGCAGTCATTTGACCGCAGGAACAGAGGAAAATAGAAAAAAACGAACCTGTTGTACGGGTCTGCTGGCTCATGTGGACGCCGGGAAAACCACTCTGGCGGAGGGGATTTTATATCTGACGGGCAGAATCCGCAGCCTGGGACGTGTGGATCATAAGGACGCGTTTTTTGACAATTTTGAGTTGGAGCGGGCCCGGGGAATTACGATTTTTTCGAAGCAGACGCAGGTGGAGCTTCCGGAGCTGACGATGACGCTTCTGGATACGCCGGGACATGTGGATTTTTCGGCGGAGATGGAGCGGACGCTTCAGGTGCTGGATTACGCGGTGCTGGTGATCAGCGGGGCGGACGGAGTGCAGAGTCATGTGGAGACGCTCTGGCGGCTGCTGACGCGTTATGAGATTCCGGTATTTTTGTTTGTCAATAAGATGGATCAGCCGGGGACGGATCGGGAGGCTTTGCTGGCGGAGCTGAAAAGCCGGCTGGATGAGCGATGCGTGGATTTTACCGGAGCGGAGGGAATGAAGCGAATGGGCCTCGGCGGAGAGACCGTGAATGCGGGAGACGATTCCGGTGCGAAGGCTGTGAATGCGGGAGATGGTTCTGGCGCGATATGCTATACGGATACGGAAGAGTTTCAGGAAAACCTGGCGATGTGTGACGATGAGCTTTTGGAGCTGTATGCGGCGGGCGAGAGGATTGGAACAGAACGGATTCGGCGCATGGTGGCGGAACGGAGAATTTTTCCGTGTTTTTTTGGCTCTGCGCTGCGGTTGAAGGGCGTGGAGGAGCTTCTGGAGGGGATTCAGACGTATTCGATGTCCAGAGAATATGCGGCTGCGTTTGGTGCGCGGGTGTATAAAATCACGAGGGACGCGCAGGGGAACCGTCTGACGCATATGAAGATTACGGGTGGCACGCTGCGGGTGAAGAATGTTTTGACGAATCAAGAGATGCCGACACCAGGGGAGCCATCGGTTGCCGGGAACATGTCTGTGTCTGGCGATGAATATGCAGGAGAACAGCCGTTACCATCAAAGGGGATGGAAAAGAAGGCTGCACCGGGGGGTGAAATCTGGACGGAAAAGGTTAACCAGATTCGTATTTTATCAGGAGAGAATTACGAGACGGTGTCTGAGGCTTCGGCGGGGATGCTCTGCGCGGTCACGGGGCTGGAGCATACCTATGCGGGTGAAGGACTGGGAGTGGAACCGGAGGCAGAGCTGCCGGTTCTGGAGCCAGTGCTGTCTTATCGAATTGCACTTCCGGAGGGGACGGATGTGCACCGTGTGTTTCGGCAGTTAAAGCAGTTGGAAGAGGAAGAGCCGGAGCTGCATATTACATGGGCTGCAGGAGTGTCTTATCGCTCGCACACCGCAGTGGAAAATCGTCTCGCAACGGACGGCGCTGCGGGCGAGACGGATACGGGTGAGATTCATGCGCAGCTGATGGGTGAGGTGCAGACGGAGATTTTACAGAATGTGATCCGGGAGCGCTTCGGACTGGCGGTGACGTTTGGCGAGGGCAGTATTGTGTATCGCGAGACGATTGCGGAGCCGGTAGTCGGGATGGGGCATTTTGAGCCGCTTCGCCATTACGCGGAGGTACATCTTTTGCTGGAACCGGCGGAACGTGGCAGCGGTCTGCAGTTCGCGAGCACCTGCAGTGTGGACGAGCTGGCGCTGAACTGGCAGCGGCTGATTCTGACGCATCTGGAAGAGAAGAGCCATCTGGGTGTGTTGACCGGCTCTGAAATTACCGATATGAAAATCACGCTGGTCGCGGGTCGGGCGCACCAGAAGCATACGGAGGGCGGCGATTTTCGTCAGGCGACTTACCGCGCGGTGCGGCAGGGGCTTTGCCGGGCACAATCCATCCTGCTCGAACCGGTTTACCGCTTTCGGCTCGAGATTCCGATGGAAACGGTCGGCCGGGCGCTCTCTGACATTCAGCGTATGTATGGGAACGCGGATGCGTCGGTTTTGATGGAGGCTGCCGGTACTATGGAAAAAGCTTCGGATATGGCTGTGATCACCGGTACGGCGCCGGTTGTGACTATGCGCGGCTATCAAAGCGAGGTTCTGGCTTATACAAAGGGTCGCGGCAGGCTGTTCTGCAGTCTGAAAGGCTATGAGGAATGCCACAATGCGCAGGAAGTGATCGAAGCGCGCGCTTATGACGCGCAGGCGGATCTGGAGAATCCGTGCGGCTCGGTTTTCTGTGCGCATGGAGCAGGATTTGTTGTGAATTGGGAGGATGTGCCGAACTACATTCATATTCAGGGGACGGATGTCTTCGCAGAGGCGGCGTTAGCCAGAGCGCAGGGCGGGGATGTAATGCATTCCGGTGTGGCCATTTTTTCTAGTGCGGAGAACAAAGGAGGAACGCTTTCCGAAACTACGGGAAGCGAAAATACAGCTGCAGAGCGCACTGCAAGGGAGAATCGCGCTGCGCTTAGCGGTGCTGAGGATGACGAGCTTCGAGCGATTTTCGAGCGCACGTATGGTACGTCGGATCGGGAACGCAAGCGTTTTTCTTATGGAAAGAATGGGCGCTCGCGGCAGGACTCCGGCTGGGCGGGATATGAGAGCACCGCCCTGCGCGAAGCGCATCGGAATGGGCGGAGCGACCTGCCGCCGACCGAAGCGAGGGGGCGTTTCCCCTCATTGCAGACGACGCGCAGGAAAAAAGCAAATCAGGAGGAACTGGAAGAATGCCTGCTGGTGGATGGCTACAACATTATTTTTGCGTGGGATGAGCTGAAAGAACTGGCAAAAATCAGCCTGGAGAGTGCCCGTGGGAGGCTGCTGGATCTGATGTGCAACTACCAGGGGTATAAAAACAATCGTCTGATCGTGGTATTTGACGCTTACCGGGTTGCGAATCACAATACGGAGGTCTTGAAATATCACAACATTTATGTCGTCTACACGAAAGAGGCGGAGACGGCGGATCAGTATATTGAAAAAACGGTGCGCACCATTGACAGGAAATATCATGTGACGGTAGCGACCTCAGACGCACTGGAGCAGGTCATTATTTTTGGCGCGGGAGCATCCCGGCTTTCTTCGAAAGGCTTGCTGGAAGAACTGCGGCTGATGCAGAAGGATTTGCATGAGAATTACCTGAATGCACCGCAGAAGGGCGGAAAAGCTTATTTGCTGGAGGGGCAGGACGAGATTCTGGGGCAGATAGAGGAAACGTAAAATCTGCTTGCAATATGCCCCTGAATTTTGTATGATATCCATAGCAAATTGCAGTGTTTTTAACTGTTCAGAACAACAACAAAAGAGAAGGCGGGGGCTGTTCTGGATAGTTACATTTTATTCAGAAAAACAGGAGGAGATTTCAATGAGCTTTGATGCGGTAAAAGCAAAGAATACAATTGAGAGTGGGAAAGCCGTTCTTGGCATAGAATTCGGCTCTACCAGAATTAAGGCGGTGCTGGTGGATGAGGCGAATCAACCGATTGCTTCCGGCAGCCATGAGTGGGAAAACCAGCTGGTGAATGGCGTCTGGACGTACAGCATGGACGCGATCTGGGGCGGACTTCAGGAATGCTATAGTGACCTGGCGGCGGATGTGAGAAAGAAATACGGTATCGTGATTGAGAATCTCGCGGCAATCGGTTTCAGTGCGATGATGCATGGTTATCTTGCATTTGATAAAAATGATGAGCTTCTGGTGCCGTTCCGTACCTGGAGAAATACGATTACCGAGCAGGCTTCCAAAGAATTGTTTGACCTGTTCCAGTTTAATATTCCGCAGAGATGGAGCATTTCCCATCTTTATCAGGCAATTCTGAACGGTGAAGAGCACGTAAAGGATGTGGCTTTCTTTACGACGCTGGCGGGCTATATTCACTGGCAGATGACCGGTCAGAAGGTGATTGGTATCGGCGACGCGTCCGGTATGTTCCCGATTGACAGTGAGAGCAGAGATTATAACCAGAAAATGATTGACCAGTTTGATGAACTGGTGGCGCCGAAGGGCTATCCGTGGAAGCTGCGGGATATCCTTCCGAAAGCACTTCTCGCAGGCGAGGATGCGGGCGTCCTTACGGAGGAAGGCGCGAAGAAGCTGGATGTGTCCGGTATGCTGAAGGCAGGCATTCCGATCGCTCCGCCCGAGGGTGATGCGGGTACTGGTATGGCTGCGACGAACAGCGTGGCGGTTCGCACGGGTAATGTATCGGCCGGTACTTCCGTATTCGCGATGATTGTCCTCGAAAAAGAGCTTTCCAAGGCTTATCCGGAGATTGATATGGTTACGACTCCGACTGGCGACGCGGTAGCGATGGTTCACTGCAACAACTGCACCTCCGATCTGAATGCGTGGGTCGGCCTGTTCCGCGAATTCTCAGAGGCCTTTGGCGTGGAAGTCGATATGGACCGGCTGTTTGGGACTCTTTATAATAAGGCGCTCGAAGGCGATAAGGACTGCGGCGGTGTTGTTGCATACAATTATTTCGCGGGTGAGCCGGTGACCGGTCTTAATGAGGGACGCCCGCTGATGGTTCGTACCCCGGACGCGAAATTCAATCTTGCAAATTTCATGCGCGCGAACCTGTACGCGTCGCTTGCGACCCTGAAAATCGGCCTTGACCTTCTTCTTAAAAACGAGGACGTGCAGGTTGACCGCATCATGGGACACGGCGGCCTGTTTAAGACGAAGGGTGTTGGCCAGAGTATTCTTGCGGCAGCGATGGACTCTCCGGTATCTGTGATGGAGACTGCGGGAGAGGGCGGCCCATGGGGAATGGCGATTCTGGCTTCCTATCTGGTAAACAAAAAAGAGGGAGAATCACTGGATACATTCCTGAACGAGAGCGTATTCGCGGGCAGCGAAGGCGTAGAGATTAAGCCGGATCCGGCGGATGTGGCAGGATTTGATGCTTACATTGAGAGCTACAAGGCAGGTATCGCGATTGAGAAGGCGGCGGTAGAGGCGATCTGAGTGTTATCTGTTTTTTGCCGGGTAAAGTGGCGGAAGCAGTAAAACGTGGTTTTACACCAGCGCGGCAATGGCAGAAATACAGGACGTGAATTTATGGATAATCAGGATATTTATGAATTATTGCGGCAGGTGAGCGACGGCACCCGGACGCCGGAGCAGGCGCTGGATGATATTCGAATGCAGCCGGATATGCTGGTGGGCAATTATGCGGATATTGATCTGCACCGAAGTGTCCGGCAGGGGATGCCGGAGGTAATTTACGGAGAAGGAAAGACTGCGGAACAGATCGTCGGTATTCTGCGGGCTATGACGGGGCGTGGCGTAAAAAACATTATGGTAACGCGCCTGTCCGAGGAGAAAGAAGAGCAGGTGAGAGCGGCGCTGAAGGCTCAGGGAGTGAAGATTTCTTCATCGGCTGTCCTGCCCGAAGGACAAGGATGCAACCCGGCGCGGGCAGAACGCGTCGCAATAGAGAACCGCTGCGCGATGGATGGCGCCGTAGAAAATAGTGCTGCGAAAAACAATGCTGCAGACCAGCAGATTTCGCTGCGCTACGATCCGACTTCGCGCATTGCGATTGCGAATCCGGAGGAAACGGAAAAGACGGGCAAGGTGGTCGTGGTCGCGGCGGGGACGAGTGATCTCCCGGTTGCGGAGGAGGCCGCGATTACAGCGGAGCTGTATGGCAGTCATGTAGAACGCGTATATGACGTTGGCGTAGCAGGGCTGCATCGTCTGCTGCACCGCCTCCCGGTGCTGGAGGATGCGAATGCGATCATTGCGGTCGCGGGAATGGAAGGCGCGTTGGTGAGCGTGATTGGCGGCCTGGTCGCCTGTCCGGTCATTGGTGTGCCGACGAGCATCGGCTATGGCGCGAACTTCGGTGGTCTGGCGGCACTCTTATCTATGCTGAACTCCTGCGCGAGCGGCGTCAGTGTTGTCAATATTGACAACGGATTTGGAGCAGGCGTGCTGGCGGCGCGAATCAACCGGCAAACAGTTGGAATGTAGGATGTGCCGGAAAGCTATAGGGTTATAAAAATTTTTAATTGACAATTCGGATGATATGGCATAAGATAAGGTCAGCTAAGGAAAGTGATGATTCCGTGGGCACAAAAAGCGAACGCCTTAGAGGGGTGCTGCCCTCTAAGGCGTTCTTGCTCGTTACGGTGAGCTGCTCCGTTTAGGCTGTTGCTGTCTATTTATTACTGTCCAGCCATTTGCTATATGATAAGGGATCCTCCCGCAAGCGGGCAATCCTTATCACATAATATGTAGGCGCTAATTACATTTGCTCCGACAGCAATAAGAAAAGTGATGATGAGATCACCCATGGGACATCACCTCCCTCCTGCTGGAAAGAGTCGACAGCAATGTTAATGTATCACATAAACGTAGAAAGGTCTACAAAATTATTGTAAATAAATGCCTAATTGAAATAAATTCGGGAAAAATGATTTGACTTTAAGAAAAACCACTTGACAAGACACATAATTCGTTTTACAATGGCACGAGCATAGAAAAGAAAGGAGGCAGTGCGATGTTGATGAAAGCTTATCTTGATAAATACGCAGATCGGAATGTGAAGTTTAGAAATGCAGAGCTTTTTGCGGGCTACGCATTTATCGCAGACGAGTATCATATCATTCGCAGATTGTTTGCCTCCGGAGAGTTTACCGATAGAGGATAGATTTTTCCTTTTTTGAGAGGAAAATTTTGGCTATCGGTGATTAAGAGATAGTAGGCTGCAGTCTGTACGGGCTGCAGCTTTTTAAGTGCGCAGGAGTGTATTTTGTGGTTTATACCACACATGCTCCGCGCGGGCAGGTAAGAGCCAAAAAGGTCGTCTCTTACCTGGTTTATCCAGATCGTATATCTATAAGCGGGAAATTTTCCGGCTCATCTGATTTTCTGGACTCCTGAAAAGCGCAGCTTTGCACTTGGAAGGGAGTATCTTTGTATGAAATCAATTTTGCACTACATGAAACATTATTTGCCAATGTATCTTTTGTGTCTGGCCGCCATGTTGATCAGTACGGCGTTGTCTATGCTTGCGCCGCAGCTGACACAGAGCGTGATTGACGATGTGATTGTCGGCGGACAGGAAGAACAGCTGATGCCGCTTCTGGGCGGTATTCTTGCGATCGGGCTGGGACGGGCTATTTTCCAATACGTGAAGGAATATGGCTTTGACAGCATCGGCTGCCGGCTTGGCTGCCGGATTCGAAAGGATCTGTATCATCATGTCCAGGGACTTTCGATTGATTTTTTCGACAGACATAATACAGGAGAGCTGATGACTCGTATTAAGGATGATGTGGACAAGGTCTGGATGGTAGCGGGATTTATTGGTTCGCTGGCGCTTGAAGCGATCGTCGTGACGGTTCTGTCGATTGTCTGCATGGTGCGCATCAATCCACTGCTGACGCTTGTGCCGGTCTGTGTAGTTCCTCTGATTGGTTATTGTGCGCTGCACATGGAAAATGAATTGGGCGGCGTTTACGATAAGATCAGCGAGGAGACGGCGGAATTGAATACGGTCGCGCAGGAGTGCATCACCGGCGTGCGCACCGTGAAGGCTTTTGCGAAGGAAGAATATGAGATCAGAAAATTCAATGGTCACAATCAGCGCTTTTATGAGCTGAATATGGATCAGGCGAAGCTCCGTGCGAAGTATGAACCGGCGGTGACCTTCCTTGGCAAGGTGATGCTGTTTGCGATCGTGATAGTCGGCGGCCTGATGGTGATCGGCGGACGGCTGACTCTGGGCGGTCTGGGGGCGTTTCTGGAGTACGCGAATGAAATCATCTGGCCGATGGAGTGTGTCGGCTGGCTGAGCAATGACATTGCGGCTGCGGTGGCTTCCTGGAAAAAGATGCGGAAGGTAGCGGACGCGCAGCCCAGCCTGAATGAAGCGCCGGACGCGCAGCCTCTGCCAGAGGTAAAAGGGGAGATTACATTTGAGCATATTGGTTTTTCGATAAAGAAAGCGTCTGCTGATGAGAATTTGGATGAAACCGATGGCACACAGGAAAAAGCTGCATCAAATGTAATCCTTCAGGATATCAATCTGAGCATCAAACCAGGTCAGACGCTCGGTATTATGGGAATGACCGGCACCGGAAAGACCACGCTGGTGAATCTGCTTCAGCGTTTTTATGACGTGACGGAAGGAAGAATTCTCCTGGACGGGGCAGATATCCGAACGCTTCCGCTTTCCCAGCTGCGCGCTTCGATGGCAGTGGTTCCGCAGGAAATTTTTCTGTTTTCTGATTCCGTGAAGGAAAATGTTCGGATCGGACGGCGAGAGGAGATCGCGGACGGCACCGTTGCATGGGCATTGGAGTGTTCTGGTGCGGCGGAATTTGTAGAGCACCTGAGCCAAAGGGCAGATACGGTAATCGGGGAGCGCGGCGTCGGCCTCTCTGGCGGGCAGAAGCAGCGCATCTGCATTGCGCGGGCACTCGCGCGGAAGGCGCCGGTGCTGGTGCTGGACGATGCGACCTCTGCGCTGGATATGGAGACTGAGCGCATGGTGTGGCAGAATCTGAGGAAGAAAAATCGAGAGACTTCCGCTGCCTTCCATCATCAGGATTGCGAGAATCACGGGAAGAGCAGGCATGGCGAAAATGGAGGAGAACCTGTGCAAGAGCGACCGTCTTCGAAAATTATTATTGCGCACCGCATCTCAGCAGTTCGCCACGCAGATGAGATTATTGTTTTAGAGAATGGGCGAATCGCGGAGCGTGGAACGCATGAAGAACTTATGCGGGCAAAAGGACGCTACTATGAGACGTGGAACGTGCAGTATGAGGAAACGGCACACGCGGCTGGCGACGCACCTGCCAGAACGTCACCGGCGATGGAAATCGCTGCGCGATGAGCGGCGGCTGATGCTAGATAAATTGTAAAGAGATTTGGTATCTGTCATCATTATAGCTGTGCTATGTTTTGGCAGAAGAAAGAAGGAAAAAATGGCTGTTAATACTGCGAGAGAGGATGAGACGGTCCGCGAGGGTTCAAAAAAGGATACTCTGCTGCGCCTGTACCGTTATCTTTTTTCCTATAAAAAAGAACTGATTGAAATAATGTTTTTGCTGCTGATCACACTGGCGGTGACGCTCGGCTCCCCTCTGCTGATCGAGTACGCAGTAGATACCTGTGTGGCGAACTCGGATGTGCCGGGGCTGCTGCGCCTGGCAGCCGTCGCGCTTTTGGCATATATCGTATATCTGGTTTGCACGAGGCGCTGGATGGTGAAAATGGAGGATATCACAAACCGCATCCTTCTGACGATCCGGGGGAGCCTTTACGAACACCTGCAGACGCTGAGTCTGCGCTTCTTCGACAGTCGGCCGACCGGGAAAATCCTTTCCAGAGTGGTGGGGGATGTCAATTCACTCAAAGAGGTACTGAGTGACAGCGTGACCAGGCTTTTTCCGGATCTGCTGACATTAATCGGGGTGGCTGTGATCATGCTGGCCAAAAACTGGATGCTGGCGATGGCGGCGCTGGTGATGCTGCCGGTATTGTTCGGCAGCATGTTCGCGATTCAGACGCTTGAGCATAAGCGCTGGCAAATTCATCGGAAAAAGAGTTCAAACCTCAACGCGCTGATCCATGAGAGCATTTCCGGTATCCGGCTGATCCAGAGCTTTGACGCAGAGCGGGAAAAACAGGAGGAGTTTGAAAGCGGTGCAGAGGAGTTTACGGACAGCTGGATTGCCGCGGTGCGGATTGGCGATCTGTTTGGTTCGCTTGTAGAGATTGCCTGGGGCGCGGGAAGCTTTTTGCTGTATTTTATCGGACTGCGCGTGGTAGGCGGCGACCGCATTGGGGTCGGGACATTCATTGCTTTTTCTACTTACCTTGGTATGTTCTGGAACCCGATCCGGAATCTGGCCAGCTTTTACAACAAAATCGTTACAAATATTTCCGCGGCGGAACGGATTTTCGATATTCTGGACACACCTGCGGACATCATGGACCATGAAGGAGCAAAAGAACTGCCGCCGGTGCAGGGAGAAGTACGCTTTGAAAAGGTGAGCTTTGCTTATGCTGACGCGATGGAAAAGTCAGTGCTCTCTGACGTCAGCTTTACGGTAAAACCGGGCGAACGCATTGCCCTCGTCGGACCGACCGGGGCGGGCAAGACGACGATTGTCAACCTGATCGGCCGCTTTTACGATGTGGTCTCCGGGTGTGTGAAGATTGACGGGCAGGATATCCGGGATGTGAAGCTGAAAAGCCTGCGTTCCCAGGTCGGCATGATGACGCAGGACACATTCCTGTTCACGGGGACGATACGCGAAAATCTCTGTTATGGGCGGCAGGGAGATTTGCCAGGGGAAGCTGGTTCTGCGAAAGGGGTATCAGATGAGGAGATGATCGCGGCGGCGAAGGCGGTCAACGCGCATGATTTTATCATGGCGCTGGAAAATGGCTACGATACTGTGATCAGTGAACGCGGCGGCCAGCTCTCTGTCGGCCAGCGCCAGCTTCTGGCTTTTGCGCGCACGATGATCGCGAATCCGCGCATTTTGATCCTGGACGAAGCGACCTCCAGCATTGACACTCACACGGAAAGACTGGTACAATCAGGTATCGAGACCATGCTGCGCGGGCGGACATCCTTCACCATCGCGCACCGTCTTTCCACGATTCGCAATGCGGACCGCATCTTTTACGTGGATGGGAATCATATCCTGGAGGCGGGCAGCCACGAGGAGCTGATGGCGAAGAAGGGATATTACTGGAAGCTGTATCAGAGCCAGTATGAGGGTGTGAGTGCGTAGCGAGATGATGAATGAAAGGACAGGGAGGCGCATATGAAATTTTTCCATTTATCGGATCTGCACATCGGCCTGAAGCTGATGAACCGGGATCTGCGGGAGGATCAGGAATATATTTTGCGGCAGATCACGGAAATTGCCGGACGGGAACAGCCAGATGCAGTTGTGATCGCCGGGGATATCTATGACAAGGCACTGCCTTCCGCGGAGGCTGTGGAAGTGTTTGACCGTTTTATCAGTGAACTGACGGAAGCAGTGCCTTCCGCGGTGATCATGATGATCAGCGGGAACCATGACAGCGCTCCGCGGGTCAACTGTTTCCGGAGTGTTCTTTCCCGACAGAAGCTCTATATGGTGGGACAGCCGCCGCGGACGGAGACAGAATATATAGAGAAAGTGACCTGTACGGATGCCTTCGGGAAAGTGAATTTTTACCTGCTTCCCTTTGTAAAGCCATCTATGGTAAAAGGGGTGGTCGGAGTCGATGAAAATGGGAATAACTTTTCCTACAATGAGTCTCTGCGCCGGCTGATTGCGCGGGAAACGATTGACCAGAGTGAGCGGAATGTGCTGGTCAGCCATCAGTTCTATCTGCCGAAGGGCGTAGCCGCGGAGGATGTAGAACGCATGGATTCGGAGATTCCGACGGTTGGTAATATTGACGCGATTGCTGCTGACGTTCTGGAATGTTTTGATTACGCGGCTCTCGGCCATATTCATAAGCCGATGAAGGTGGGAAATGAGCGCTTCTGCTATTGTGGGACGCCGCTGGCCTGTTCCGTCAGCGAAGCCGGACAGATAAAGGGCATTGTAATAGTGGAGCTGGGAGCGAAATGTGCTGGGAGTGAAAGCAAGGATACGGATTTGAAAATAACCGTTCTTCCGCTCATCCCTCTGCGGCAGGTTCGAATCATCAAAGGGTCACTGGAGGAGGTGCTTCGTCAGGCGAGTTCCGATTATATAACTGTAGTTCTGACGGACAAGACGGATTTGGAAGTGATTGATATGCAGGAGCGGCTGCGTCTGGCATTCCCGAATTTGCTGGAGATTCGCCGGGAGCGTGTGCGTGCGGCAGATTATGGCGCGGAACGCTATGTGGAGGAAGACATGGATCCGTATGAGCTGTGTTGCGCGTTTTTAAAGGATGCAGATGAGGCAGAGAAGGAAATTCTGAAGGATGTGATCCGCACGGTGCAGGAAAGGCAGGTGGGATGAAATGCGTCCGATAAAGCTTACCATGCGGGCATTTGGCTCTTATGGCAACCTGACCACGATCCGTTTTGACGGCCTGAATCAGAACCTGTTTCTGATTACGGGGGATACCGGCGCGGGCAAGACGACGATATTCGACGCCATCGTATTTGCGCTTTACGGGGAGACGAGTTCATCCGCCAATAAAAAAGACGGGGTGGTGCTGCAAAGTCAGTTTGTACCCTTCGATCAGGAGCCATTTGTGGAGCTGACGTTTTCGGAGGAAAATCAGAAGACGAGACAGCAGATTGATCCGGATCATTTCGGAGAGAACGCAAATGGGACGCCTGCAGACGCCGCTTCGGGTAGAATGGTGTGGGAAGAGACCTGCGGAAGTGTCCCTTCGGTCTACACCGTGCGCCGGGTGCCGCGGCATCTTCGCCTGTTGACCCGCGGCGCGGGAAAGGGCTCGGCTACGCGCGAGGTTTCTGGAAACGTGTCGCTGACCATGCCGGATGGGACGGACTATCCGTCAAAGGAGACAGACCGAAAATTAGAGGAGATTGTCGGGCTTACCAAGGCGCAGTTTATGCAGGTGGCTATGATCGCGCAGGGGGAATTTATGGAGCTGCTCCGCGCGAAATCCGATGATAAAAAAATTATTTTCCGGAAGCTGTTCCATACGGATCTGTATCAGAAAATAGAAGAGGAGCTGGCGAACCGCAAAAAGGAAAAGGAAAAAGAGATCAGCCAGATTCGGTCGGTTTGCCAGATTGAGGCAGGACACATCCGAATTCCGGAAACTTATGAGAAATATTTTGAGACCAATCAGCTGAAAAAACAGATCGCTAATGGAGAGATGACAGTCCTGGAACCGTTTCTGGAGGCACTGGATGAGCTTTGCGGGTACCTGGAAAAAGAGCAGGAAAAGGCGAAAGCTGAGTACGGGGAGGCAAAGACATGGCAGAATAGGAAGCGGGATGCTTATACGGAGGCACAGAATCTGGCGAAGCTTTACGAACAGCTGGAAATGGCGCAAAAAGACCTGGCGGCATGTGAAGCGCAGGAAGAGGAAATAGTCAAAGCGCGGATGCTGGCAGAGCAGTTGCGTGCCGCGTATGAGATTCGGGGCGAGTATCAGAGATATTGTGACGCTAAGTCTGTTGTGGCGGCATCCAAAGGGAATCTGACAAAGCTTCAGGAAGCGCTCCCTGCACAGGAGATTCATCTGCGAGAGGCGGAACAGGAGCAGGAGCGGCAAAAGCAGCTTTTGGAGCGTCAGCAGGCGGAAACTGCCCGGATCGAAGAGCGTGTGAAGCAGGCGTTGGAGGTTTTTCGGAAAATCGCAGAGGCGGATGCGGAAATACAGGAGCGGGAAAAATCGCGGAAAGCGGCACAGAAGAAGGCAGTGGACGATCAGAACTGCCTGGAAAAACTGGAAAAACAGGAGCAGGCGTGGCGCGACGAGGAGCGGGAGCTTGGCGATACACCGGAGGTGCTTGTCAGTTGTACCGGCCATGAGACAACCTTTGCCCGTATGGCGGAGAATTTAAATGAGGTAACAACGCTTCAGAAAAAGGAAGAGGCGCAGGAGAAAACATGCGCGAAACTGAAAGCGCAGTATCAAAACGCGGATCAGGCTTACCGGGAGGCCAGAGTCTGGTACGAGGAGAATCGGAGTCTGTTTTTGGATGAGCAGGCGGGACTGCTCGCGCAGGAACTCAAAGACGGTCAGCCCTGCCCGGTCTGCGGTTCTCTGGAGCATCCGGCGCCCTTTAAGCCAACCTTTCGTTTTGCAAATGCAGATATTCCACTCGAAAACCAAGTGTGCAGCGGGAATGTGGAACCTTTGACAGAAGAGACGCTCAATGAGCTGGAGCGCGACGCAAATGAGAAGGGAGAGCGCCAGCAGGAGCTTGCCGCAGCGGCGCAGTCGGCAAATGAGCGGCTGAAGGAAAGACAGGAATCTCTGCTGCGGGAGCTTTCAAGGCTTAGGCAGGAGGTGAAAGCGGCAGTTGATGCCCTGGCTGATATGCAAGATTTTGCTTACCGCGACATATCGGAACAGCAGAAGATGTCCGCAATATCTCAGAGTAAGATCCCAGAACCGCAGGAGATGCCCGCATTGTCTGGGGAATATTCATCTGTGGAGGCTCATCAGGTGATTTCATGGGCAGGAGAACAGATTTCCTTCTGGCAGCAGAAGCTTGGTGAGGAAAAAGCCAGACTGGCGGAACGGATGTCGCAGTTGGAAAAAGTCCGCCAGCAGCTCTCCGGGATAGAGGAGAAGAAAAAGAAATTGCGCGAAGCGGCGGAGGATGCCAGAAATGCGTTGGCGAAAGCCCAGGCAGCACTGGAAGGTAGCGTTAAGAAGCGGGAAACCCTGGATGAATCCGGTGCATTTCACACAGAGGACGAGGCAAAAAATGCACTTCGCGCGGCGAAGAACGCGCAGAAGCAGCAGGAAACTCGCAGCAATGCCGCTTCGGATTCGGGGAAAAAAGCGCGCGAAGCGAGAGATCATACGTTAGCTCTGATCAAAAAATACACAGAGGAGTTGCCGGAACAGGAGGCGTTGTGTAAGGAGCGGCTGGAAGCCTACGAGGCCTGCAGAAAGCAAAGAAAGATTGAAGAGGCGCAATGGCAGGCATTGGCAGCGGAGCACATGCCGGAGGAAGAGACTGCGCTGCGGGAGCAGATCGAGCAGCATACGCAGAGAAAGGTTTCCGCCGGAAGCCGAATAGAATCTGTGAAAGAAGCCATCGGCGACCGGCACAGACCGGATGCGGAGCTTTTGGAAAAGGAACTGCGGGAGGCAGAACGCATCACGGCCGAAGTAGAAGCAAGGCTTGCCAATATTCGGGAAGACGCGCAGGCAGATGAACGCACCCGAAAGACACTTACTTCACAGCTTGGCGAGCAGCGGCGGATTGTGGAAGAGCATACCAGGCTGGATACCCTTTATCGACTGGTATCTGGTAATGTCACAGACAGCCGGATGGATCTGGAAACATTTGTGCAGCGTTATTATATGGAACGGATTCTTCACGCGGCTAATCGCCGTTTTCTGGAAATGTCCGGCGGTCAGTTTGAGCTGCGTATGGTGGATGCCGAAAAGGCGGGCAAAGGGAAAAACCGCGGCCTCGATCTGATGGTTTATTCTGCTGTGACTGGAAAAGAGCGCGAAATACGTACCCTCTCCGGCGGCGAGTCCTTCATGGCCGCACTTTCCCTGGCGTTGGGAATGGCCGACCAGATTCAGCAGAGCACGGCCGCCATCCACCTGGATATGATGTTTATTGACGAGGGCTTTGGCTCTCTCGACGAACATTCGAGAGAACAGGCCGTCCGTGTCCTGCAGGAAATGGCGGGCGGCGACCGGCTGATAGGGATCATTTCCCATGTGACAGAGCTGAAACAGGAGATTGATGACCAGCTGATTGTCACAAAAGATGAGCGTGGAAGCCACGTCAGGTGGCAGATTAGTTAGAAAAACGCCTGTGTTGTCGGCTGCGCCTGGCGTAAGCTGGAAAGATGTCTTACATGGCCGCACGCATAAAAGAAAACCTCTCCGCATATATTTTGGAAAATGCACCTTCGGCTGTCTGCTGTGAGTTTTCATTACCGCACTACGCACTTATTGCGGGATGCGGAGTGAAGACGAGTTTTTACAACAGGCTGATTGTAAGCTGCGAACGGTTATCAAAATGATGCGGGGAGGTTTTCTATGTCAGAATACAGGCGGTTTGTCGCTTATTTTTATGAGTACATAGATGGAAAAAAGCAGGGGAACGCTGGTTTTGCCAAGGTGGAATTGCGCAATGGAATGTGGCGCATTCTGTTCCGGCTGACCCTTCCGGATACGCCTGAACCGCCGGTACGGGTGTATGGCTTTGTCCGTGAGCAGGGATACTTGCCGGAGTTCCCGCTGGGAATCATGAGCGAGGACAATTTTGGCCCGGAAGAGTGGGCCTGGCGTGCGGACACACCGATTGGTTCCGGAAAATACTATTTTGAAGAGATGACAGGTATTCGGATTCAGAGCGGTGAAGGGAGGGTCTTTCTGACCGTTTGGGATGATGAACCGGTGGAGATCGATCGATTTGTCAGTGAGATTCCCGAACAGATGAGGGAAGCGAAGGCACGTCAGAAGCTTTCAGAGAAGCCGTTGGAAGAACTGCGCGAGCCAAAATCAGAAATGTCTGTGCAGAAATCATTGGAACAGCCGGAAGTGGAAATGTCTGCGCAGAGTTTGCCGGAACCTCCTGAGTCGGCAGTATCCGAGCAAGCGTCGCCTGAGATGGCAGGGGAGATTCCGATCAGGTTGCCAAAGGAGGTTTCGCCGGAAAAGCCGTATGAGATGCGGCTGCGTGCCGAAACAAGTGAAAATGCTGCTTTCGTGCAGACAGAGAATCCGGCCGAAGCTCTTCTGCGGAGACGCCAGCCATTTCGTCCGTTTGGGGATGAGGAGTTCTTTGACTGTGTGCAGATCAAATTATGCGATTTGCTGCCGCTTCAGCAAGAAGGCTGGCAGGTGGGAAGAAGCAATTTTCTACAGCATGGCTATTATCTTTACCGTCATCTCCTGCTGGGCAGGGCAGAGGGCGGGCGGTATGTAGTCGGTGTACCTGGTTTGCGCAGCCAGCAGGAAGAATATGTAGCCCACACGTTTGGATATGATCGGTTTAAGCTGTCGGGTCTGCGCAGCTGCGGCCGGACGTTTGGCTATTGGTGCCGGGTGCTGGATGATTCAGGGATTGTGAAAACGGTTTCGGATGAAAGTTCTTTGTAATATAGCCGCGTGTGATGGAAAAGATTTTCATTGAAGCGAAACACGTACGTGACAGTGATTTTCAGATAATCTGGATTCGTAAAAAAGAAAAATTGGGGGACTGAGAAAATGGAAATGCTTCATGGACGGGGGAAAACGATCGGCAGAGCGGTACTTGCTCTGGTGGTTGCATTCCTCACGACCATCATTTTACTTCTGGGATTCGCATTCCTGCTCTTGAAATTGCAGCTGGATGCGGGAAAGACGGAGCTTGGTATCCTGGTGATCTATGTGCTGTCCTGTTTTGTCGGCGGATGGTACTGTGGGAGAAAAGCGGGACAGCGGAAATTTCTGTGGGGGCTTCTGACTGGGATTCTGTATTTCCTTCTCCTGCTGGCGGTGTCAGCGCTGGGAGAGGAAGCTTTGCAGCCTGCCCTGGCGAGAACGGCTATCGCGTTTGTACTGTGCGCGGGAGGAGGAACATTGGGCGGGATGCTGGCGTAACCAAAATGTTTGACATTTCTTATGATGTGCGATATAGTTATCGCGTTGCAAATATCATCCGCTAGGGGAGCACATCGCTGAGACTGAGCCCGCGAGGGTTCTGACCCTTAATACCTGATCCGGATAACGCCGGCGTAGGGAAGCAAAAAAGGCAAACAGTGCCTGTCGTGCTATGAGCAGACAGGCTGTCACGGTGTGATTCCTCCTTGCGCAAACAAAGAAAGCTGCGCATGTATTTGCCTGGCTGCTATTCACGGCGGATCTGACACTTGCTGTCAGACTGCGCCAGAACACGTGGTGGCAATGCGCGGCCTTCGTCCCCCATTGTAAGTGATGTGGGATATGAAAAGGGAGGATTTTTTATGTCTATTGTAACTGCTGACGGTGGCCTGACCACCCTTGGATACGCTCTCTGTGCCATAGCTGTAATAGCCCTGGTGCTCGTGGCGTCGTTTCTTCAGAGCAAAGCGGGAGCGGCGAAAAAAATGTCGACGAAGCAGCTCGTGTATTGTGCGATGGCGATGGCGCTTGCGTTCGTTACCTCGTATATCAAAGTGTTCCATCTGCCTTATGGCGGCTCGGTGACTCTGTTTAGCATGCTTTTCATCTGCCTGATCGGCAACTGGTACGGCGTGAAGGTTGGCATCCTGACCGGTCTTGCCTATGACATACTGCAATTTCTGCAGGAGCCGTATGTGCTGAGCTTTTTCCAGGTGTGCTGTGACTATGTGCTTGCGTTTGCAGGGCTTGGCCTGGCCGGAGTATTCTGGAAATCGAAAAACGGACTGCTGAAAGGCTACATATTGGGTATTCTTGTGCGCGGCGCATTCCACTCCCTGGGCGGCTATCTGTACTGGATGGACTACATGCCGGACAACTTTCCGCAGGCACTCACCGCGCTGTATCCAATCATCTACAATTACTCTTACATCCTGCTGGAGGGTGTGATTACGATTATTGTCATCTCCCTGCCGCCGGTCGCGAAAGCGCTGCAGACGGTTAAAAAGAGCGCAGTGAAATAATCCTCTGGTTCCGGCTGCCGCGAAACTGCAGAGAGATGTCTTTTTCTGCCTCAAAGAATTCTCCGTCAACGAGTACGTCAATGTAAGAGAGCATATCGTTTGTGACGTCCGTGAAAACACGACCGCCGGGAATCAGGTCAACGTCATATAAATATCCGGTGTAGCACCAGATATCCTTTTTGGGATAGTGCTCCCGGATTTTTTTCATGAGGGCGGCCACTATCGGCTGATTTTCCGGCTCAAACGGCTCGCCGCCGAGGGCGGTAAAGCCCTGGATATAGTCGGGCGCGAGCGCATCCAGAATTTCATTTTCCGTCTCAGTCGTAAATGGTTGGCCATAATCGAAGCTCCAGGTCTCGGCGTTAAAGCAGCCCCTGCAGTGATGGCGGCAGCCAGATACAAAAAGAGAGACACGGACGCCGGGACCGTCGGCAATATCGTACTTTTTGATTGTTCCGTAGTTCATAATAGTTTTCCTTACAGATGCAGCACCCGGTCTTTGATCTCCTGTGTGCGCCCCTGGTTCCAGAACTGGGTGCCGATATAGCCGCAGGTACGGCGCGCGACACTCATCTTATCCTGGTCACGGTTGCCACAGTTCGGGCATTCCCAGACGAGCTTGCCGGCTTCGTCCTCGACGATTTTGATTTCGCCGTTGTAGCCGCAGCAGTCGCAGTAGTCACTTTTCGTGTTCAGTTCGGCGTACATGATGTTGTCGTAGATAAACTTCATCACCGAGAGTACTGCCGGGATGTTGTTCTGCATATTCGGCACTTCCACGTAGCTGATCGCGCCGCCCGGGGAAAGCTCCTGGAATGGAGCTTCAAAGCTCAGCTTGCTGAAGGCGTCGATTTCTTCTGTTACGTGGACGTGGTAGCTGTTCGTGATGTAATTCTTATCCGTTACGCCGGGAATGATGCCAAAGCGCTTTTTCAGCAGCTTCGCAAAACGGTAGGTGGTGGATTCCATCGGCGTGCCGTATACGGAATAGCTGATGTTCTCTGCAGCTTTCCATTCGGCACATTTGTCGTTCAGCTTCTGCATGACTGCCATGGCGAACGGGCGTGCTTCGGGGTCCGTGTGCGACTTGCCGAGCATGCGCACGCACATTTCATAGAGGCCGGCGTAGCCAAGTGAAATCGTCGAATAGCCATTGTACAGCAGCTTGTCAATTTTCTCGCCTTTTTTGAGACGAGCCAGTGCGCCGTACTGCCACAGGATCGGGGCGACGTCGGAAACTGTGCCAAGCAGACGCTCGTGGCGGCAGCGCAGGGCGCGGTGGCAAAGCTCCAGCCGCTCATCGAGGATTTCCCAGAAGCGATCCATATCACCGTAGGAGGAGCAGGCCACATCCACCAGGTTGATGGTGACCACGCCCTGGTTAAAGCGTCCGTAGAACTTGTAGCTGCCGTCCGGGTTCCGCTGAGAATCCTCTACCGTCAGGAACGAACGGCAGCCCATGCAGGTGTAGACATTGCCGCGCTTCAGCTTTCGCATCATCTTTGCAGAAATATAATCCGGCACCATGCGCTTTGCCGTGCATTCGGCGGCCAGCTCGGTCAGATACCAGTATTTTGAATCTTCGGTGATATTATCCTCGTCAAGTACATAAATCAGCTTCGGAAAAGCAGGCGTAATCCACACACCGCTCTCATTTTTCACGCCCTGCATCCGCTGGCGCATCACTTCCTCGATGATCAGAGCCAGATCGTCGCGTGTCCGCCCCTCCGGCACCTCATCCAGATACATAAACATCGTCACGAACGGAGCCTGTCCGTTGCAGGTCATCAGAGTGATCAGCTGGTACTGGATCGTCTGGATGCCGCTGGTGATTTCATCCTTTAAGCGGCGCTCCGTGATCACGGAAATGATTTCCTCATCCAGCGATTCGCCGCAGATTTCGCGTTCCTCAATCACTTTTTTGCGGAGCTTCTGGCGGCTGATGTCGACAAACGGAGCCAGGTGCGCCAGAGAAAATGACTGGCCGCCGTACTGGTTGCTCGCTACCTGCGCGACAATCTGAGTCGTCACATTGCAGGCCGTAAAAAAGCTGTGCGGCTTCTCGATCAGTGTCTCACTGATCACCGTGCCGTTCTGCAGCATATCCTCCAGATTAATCAGGTCACAGTTGTGCTCCCGCTGTGCGTAATAATCGGAATCGTGAAAATGGATGATGCCTTCCTCATGCGCCTGCACGATCTCCTCAGGCAGGAGTACACGCATTGTCAGATCCTTGCTCACCTCGCCTGCCATATAATCCCTCTGCGTCGAGTTGATGGTCGGATTTTTATTTGAATTCTCCTGCTTTGCGTTTTCATTGATCTGATCCAGCAGGGACAGAATACTATTGTCAGTCGTGTTCGTCTTGCGGGAAATCTCGCGTTTGTAGCGGTAGCGCACGTATTTCTGCGCCACCTCGTAGCCGCGCATCTCCATAATGCCCGTCTCCACCAGATCCTGAATATCTTCCACATTCAGCGCGTGGGAAGACTCCAGCGCTTTCTTCGCAATCTTATCGGCCACCGCTGAGATCTGGTAGTCGTTGAGCTGGTGGATTTTTTCTACGCTGTTATTTGCCTTGCGCACGGCGTTCTCGATCTTTGCTTTGTCAAAGGTTACCTCCTCGCCGCTGCGTTTGATTACGTTTGCCTTTGTTGCCTGACTCATTTGTTACCTCCTCACCCGGATAAACCGGAATCAACCCCTAGTAACGATTCAGAACAGCAGGCCACAGGTCGATGCTGTTTTGAACTGTTACGAAAAATGCTCACTCAAAAATCACATATGATAAAAAAATTCTGAGCAGATAAGCCTGGAACGCATGGCCGCGGGCTTTTCTTTCATCAGGAAAAGTTCTCCTGCTTTTTACATGAGCAAAATGAAATGCAACACATGATATAGTATATAAATGAGCGAAATGCTACCAGATGTTGCGCAAGTTCTATGATACAGGGTTTTTTGAAAAAGTCAAGACGGAAGTGCCTGACCGGAATGTAGAAAATGGCAAACGGGAAAGGTAATTGGCTTGGTGAAAAATGATGGTTTTCATTTCGATGCTGTTCTGAACTGTTAATGTAAAATTAAAAATATCAGGATCGCCGTTGCGACGGGGACGCTGACGGTATCATAGCCGTGCCGGGATATCAGCTCGACGAGCGCAGATACGAGCGCGATTACGATTGCCGCCGGTATGGCAATCAGCCATGAAACACCGATAATCGGCAGGCCGATCAGAAGGATAATTACATCTACACATACCATCGCCGCACTGCCCTCGAAGGTTTTGTGATTGTCTGCGATGCGCCAGCTTACTTTGTGTTTCCCGAAGCGTTTTCCTGCGAGGGCGGCGGCAGCGTCGCCAAATCCCCATACCAGAATCGCGAGAACAACGGTTTCTTTCAAACCTAAAATTCCCCAGAAGACGGTGACCAGAGCCGCCTCCAGGAAGAACAGAAGCAGCAGGCTTTTTTTGATTTCGCCGTGCTCACGTTCCTGGAAAAGATTCCGGTAAAAGCGTTTCTTTTCGAACAGACAAAGAATTGGGTAGACAATCGCCGCAAAGAGCAGCGCAACGATTGCCACGGCGTACCAGTGTTTTTGTGAAAGCGCCATGATGGGTGTTGTCAGGAAGGCAATCATATGTAAAAACTTTCTTCGCGGCTCACCGGTAACGCCAAGCACGCCAAAGCAAAACAGCGCGATAGCGACTGCAATGACGAGAAAAAGAAACAGCGTTGCGAGGGTATGAAGCACATCCAGAACAGGCGCCGGCAGCTGCGTATCGCGGAAATAATTCAGATAAATCATAGTTGCGCCGAGAACCGTCAGAACTGCGCCGGTGACCAGACCGACCGTGCGGTTGCTGACCCGGTTGGCAAACTGCGCGGAAAACTTTGATGCTAAGGTAGCTATGGCAATGCAGAGAATCAGGACATTCCAGCGTTCCAGGACAATCGCCGGGTGAATCAGCGTATGGCTGACAAACGCAATGAGAGCTGTAAATGTCATGATAAAGGTACTTGTGCCAACCGCGGTTTTCAGCTCATAGCCGAGAAAAGCGGTAAACACGACCAGCATCATCATGCCGCCGCCGGTGCCGACAAAGCCAGTGCCAAATCCGATCGTCAGGCCGAAGAACAGGGAAAACGCAATCTCCTTCGCGCCCAGCTTCACGCTGGCATTTTCTGCATCATTTTTTGAAGTGTCCGGTTTAACCAGAAACCGGATTCCGATGCAGAATGTGAGAAACAGGGTAAATCCGCCCAGCACCTGATTCCCCGCCAGATAGGCGGCGTAGCTGCCCAGCGTGCTCATGGAAACGATGCAGACCAGCATAATCCAGCCGTGCTTCAGGTCGATCTTTTTATTTTTCGCATAGGTCGCGGAGGTGACCGCTGAACCGAGGATATCCGAGGCCAGTGCAATCGCTGTCGCCTGATAAGGCCCGTATTCCCCGCCAAACGACGGGCACAGCACAATCAGAATCGGCACCATCACCGTTGCCGCAGACAGCCCCGCCAGCCCGGTGCCAACACCAGCGCCGATAGCCGCAATGATATACCAGAAATATTCCATGAAAAATACACCTGACCCTTCGAACTGTTATTCCCCAAATTTACCTAATCTTTACGCATATTTTACAGTATAACAGATTCAAGGGGAAATTCAATAGTACAAAAATCCCTATTTGGGAATACATTATATGCCTGCTCTGGTGCGAACCCGCCATGTTACTTTGAGAAACCGTCAGGTCAAATTTTTTGTGTAAGGAATTGAAAAGAACTGAGAACTTTGTTATAGTAGGAAACCGACAACAGTAATTACAAAATACGATAACGAAACGGGAGACCAATATGTGGACAGCTAGTCAATGGACAGACTATGAAGTGATTGATACCTCAAAAGGAGAGAAATTGGAACGATGGGGAACTTACCTGCTTGTGCGTCCGGATCCGCAGGTGATCTGGGATACCCCGCGTCATCATCGCGGCTGGAAAAAGCCGAACGCGCATTATCATCGCAGCTCAAAAGGCGGCGGCGAATGGGAATTTTTCGATCTGCCCGCACAGTGGAGTATCCGCTATCGGGAACTGACTTTTTGGCTGAAACCATTTGCTTTTAAGCATACTGGACTTTTTCCGGAACAGGCAGTGAACTGGGACTGGTTTTCCGCGAAAATTCGCCAGGCAAATCGCTCGATCAAAGTATTGAACCTGTTTGCATACACAGGCGGTGCGACCCTGGCTGCCGCAGCGGCAGGAGCACAGGTCACCCATGTAGACGCCTCCAAAGGCATGGTTTCCTGGGCAAAAGAGAATGCTGCCGCTTCCGGCCTGTCCGATGCGCCCATCCGCTGGCTCGTCGACGACTGTATGAAATTTGTAGAGCGTGAGATCCGGCGCGGGAACCATTACGACGGCATCATCATGGATCCCCCTTCTTATGGCCGCGGTCCCAAAGGAGAGATCTGGAAGATCGAAGACTCGATTCATCCATTCATCCGTGAATGCACAAAGCTGCTCAGCGCCCATCCGCTGTTTTTCCTGGTCAATTCCTATACGACCGGTCTTGCGCCCGCCGTGCTGACTTACCTGATTGCGACAGAGTTAAAAGATCGCGGCGGCCACGTAGAATCGCAGGAGATCGGTCTCCCAGTACGCGAGAGTGGCCTGGTTTTGCCGTGCGGCGCGTCCGGGCGATGGGAAGCCTGAAAACATCTCTAAAAACAAGGCAGAAAACACGAACCCGGTGGCAAATAAATGCGGTAAAAATGCGGCAAAAACAGGAAAAAAGTGATTGACAGCACGCCGGATTCTTACTATAATGATCAAGTGTGCTCACAAGGCACACTGTATTTTATGACGCTTTCGACAGCATCCGACGCATCACTTTCCAGTGCGTCCGAGACGAAGTTTTGCGGTTATCATTCGGAGCCGCAGCACGCGTTTTATTACGGAACTGAAAGAGAGCAGAGTGAAATCATGGATAGATAAATGTTCGAGCCAAAGCCCCGGTAGAGCATTTTCTTCATAAAATGTCACGTGTCAGCAGATGGCGATTGGGCGTTTGAAGACGCGCGGCAGGTCGGGAGGACAGAAATAAGCCTCTGTTTGCCCGTGAGTTAACCGGAGAAACCGCCACAAAGAGAGGGCGGGATCGGCTGTCTGTTCCAGTCGGGTCAGACGGTGATGAATAAGGAGGAAGACCAATGAAAACAGAGATGGTTAATCCAGCCACGATTGAAAGAAAATGGTATGTAGTAGACGCTACAGACAAGACACTGGGACGTCTGGCGACAGAAGTGGCTAGCATATTGAGAGGAAAGAAGAAACCGATCTTTACACCTCATTTAGACCTGGGTGATTACGTAATCGTTGTAAATGCGGAAAAGGTAAAGGTTACCGGCAGGAAGCTGGATCAGAAGATTTACTATCATCATTCCGAGTACGTCGGCGGCATGAAGGAGACCACCCTTCGCGAGATGCTGGCGAAAAAGCCGGAGAGAGTTATTGAGCATGCGGTGAAAGGAATGCTTCCGAAGGGACCACTTGGAAGACAGATGTACACGAAGCTTTACGTATACGCAGGCCCGGATCACAAGCAGCAGGCACAGAAGCCGGAGCTGCTGACATTCTAAGAGGGAGGTAAAGAACATTGGCTAAGGAAAAATTTTACGGAACAGGAAGAAGAAAAAAATCAGTTGCCAGAGTATACCTGGTTCCGGGTACCGGCAAGATCACGATAAATAAAAGAGACATCGACGATTACTTTGGTCTTGAGACCCTGAAGCTGATCGTGCGCCAGCCGCTTGTAGCGACCGAGACCGCTGACAAATTCGATGTACTGGTAAATGTATATGGCGGCGGCACCACCGGTCAGGCAGGCGCGATCCGTCACGGCATCTCCAGAGCACTGCTTCAGGCAGATAACGACTACAGACCGACGCTGAAGTCCGCAGGGTTCCTCACACGTGACCCGAGAATGAAAGAGCGTAAAAAATACGGCCTCAAAGCGGCTCGTCGCGCTCCGCAGTTTTCGAAGAGATAAGGATTACTGCGAATCCAGACAGACAAGAGACTCCGAATGCTTGCATTCAGGAGTCTTTTTGTTTGTCTGGATTCATTGGAATGCAAGAAACGACCGAGATGGAGCGAAGCGGAATCGAGGTGTTGCTTGCATTCGCAGTAATCCTTGTCGGAGATAAATCGACCGAAAAAGAAATGGCTTAAATGCCGGGGAATCTGGTTTTGTGCCGGTAGCTGCGGGCTGTATTTTTGTTGCTTTCCGAAATGCATTATCTGACACTGGATAAAACAGCCGGAGACTGCATCAGCTGCGGCCACTGCGACAGTCGATGCCCATTCCATGTCCGGCAAAATGAGCGGATGAAGCTGATCCAGAATGAGTTTGGAAAATAAACTACGAGGAGAGCAATATAAGTGGTGGCAAATAATTGAAAAGGATGAATAGAAACGGTATGCTACCAGTAGCATTTGACGGCTTATGTTTTTTCAACAGGTAGAATAAAATTGGCGCAACCAACCTTCATAAATAAAGGTGGTTGCGCCATGTTTTTTATTTTGAAAATGACATGAACCACTCTACGGTTTCCGGATCATAATGGGAGAAGAATAAGCTCTGTGCGGTGTCGAGGGCTTCCAGCATCGCCATATCTTCTGCATTCAGCTCGAAGTCAAATACGTTGAAATTCTCAATCATACGCTCTTTGTGAGTGGACTTCGGGATGACCACAACACCGCTCTGAAGCAGAAAGCGGAGGGCCGCCTGAGCAGGGGTCTTGCCGTATTTTGCTGCGACTTCCTTCAGAACCGGATTGTTGAAGTAATCATTCTTTCCTTCCGCAAAGGGTCCCCAGGATTCAATCTGAGTTCCATATTTCTGCATCACGGCTTTTGCTGCCTTCTGTTGCTGAAACAGATGGGTTTCTACCTGATTAACAGCCGGAACAACCTCGCAGAAGCTGGCAATATCAATGAAGCGGTCGGGATAGAAGTTGGAAACGCCAATGGCTCTCACTTTACCAGCCTTGTATGCTTCCTCCATCGCCCGGTATGTTCCATAGTAATCGCCGAAGGGCTGGTGAATGAGCAACAGGTCGATATAATCGGTTTTCAGTTTTTTCAGGGAATCCGTAATGGATGCTTTTGCCTTTTCATATCCGGCATTGCTGATCCACACTTTAGTGGTGATAAACAGTTCTTCACGAGGAAATCCGCATTTCTGAATGGCTGTGCCCACACCCTCCTCATTGTAATAAGCCTGTGCTGTGTCAATGGAGCGATAGCCGACGGAAATGGCGTCCAAAACGCAGCGTTCCGTCTCCTCCGGCGGCGTCTGGTAGACACCATATCCCAACTGGGGCATTTTTACACCATTGTTCAAAGTTACATAATTCATAAGGTTTCCTCCTGTCTGCGAATCGGATTGGTTTACAATTCAGAGTTTACAGCAGAACAAAAAGAATGTACAATAGCAATATCGAAATCTGCTATTCTCCTGATGAATAGCAAAACCCAGGAGAGTGAAACCATGCTGAATCTGTATGAACTGGAGCAACTTGCCGCATTCGCCAGATATGGTACCCTATCAAAGGCAGCGGAGGAACTGCACATCTCTCAACCCACCTTAACCCGCACGATGCACCATCTGGAGGAGGAGTTTGGCGTTTCTTTGTTCGTCCATGGGAAGAACCGGCTTTCACTCAATGAGACAGGGATGAAAGCAGTTGAATATGCCAGTACGCTTTTGTCAGACGCGGAAGACGCAGTGGTACAGGTACGCCGATTTGACCAAAGTCTGCATACGATTCTGGTGGAATCCTGCGCACCAGCCCCTCTCTGGAGTCTGTTTCCGGCGCTTTCGGAACAGTTCCCGGATAAAACGATTTCCTCCCGGCTTGCGGAAATTTCTGCAATCCCAGGGCGGGTAAAGGAAAAAAGCTGTGAAATTGGTATTTTGCCATGTCCTGTAGAGGATGATACGATGGAATGTGTTCCCTTCATCCGTGAAGAACTGTCTGTCTGCCTGTCACCTGACCACACGCTGGCATGCTGTTCATCCGTCACATTGGGAATGCTGAACGGGTACAACTGCCTGTTAAAATCAGACATCGGTTTCTGGAGTGAGCTATGCCATAAAAAGATGCCGGCGTCCCGTTTCCTGGTACAGACCGATGAATTTGAGTTCCGGGAGCTGGCGAGAACATCTACGCTGCCTTATTTTGTCACAAACCTTGCGTACGATGATGACTTTGTGAAAGGGCGCATCGTCATACCGGTTTCAGACGCTGAGGCCAATGTCACGTTTCACATGATTTTCCGAAAAGAGAATCCGGAATATTTAAAAATTTCTCAACGGATTGGAAGAAACAATATATGAGCATACTCTGCTTAAGAACCTGAAACAGGAGGTAACCTATGGAAATTCGAGTGCTTCGCTATTTTCTCACCGTTGCCCGTGAAGGCGGGATCAACCGGGCGGCAGAAATTTTACATATTACGCAGCCAACCTTAAGCCGCCAGCTTGCTTCGCTTGAGGAAGAAGTTGGGGTAAAACTGTTTGAACGGGGTGCCAGAAAAATCAAACTGACGAATGAAGGTATTCTGCTGCGCCGCAGGGCGGAGGAAATCCTTTCCCTTGTGGACAGGACACAGAAAGAGCTGATTGAACAAAATGAACTGATTGAAGGTCGTGTCGTCATTGGCTGTGGGGAAATGACGGCAGTCGGGCTTCTGCCTGAGATCATTGCTTCCTTCCATGAAAAATATCCTCAGGTTACTTACGATATCTTTACAGCAAATGCTGATGTTGTGAAAGAGCAGATGGAACAGGGTCTGATTGATATTGGTATTCTGCTTGAGCCGATTGATATCGAGACGTTTGATTTCCTGCGGCTAAAGCATCAGGAACGCTGGGTGCTTCTGACGAGGCCGGATGATCCGCTTGCCGCAAAAGAGGCGGTTTCTCCTAAAGACCTGAAAGGGAAGCCTCTGATCCTGCCATCCCGTGCGAATGTGCGCAATGAAGTATCCAACTGGTTTGGTGATACATTTTCGGAAGCACAGGTACTGTTCACAAGCAATCTTGCGACAAATGGTGCCCTGATGGTGCAGGCAGGTCTGGGATACTCTATCACTATTGAAGGTGCCATTCCCTTCTGGGATGAAAAGAAAATCGTCAGCCGTCCGCTTTCTCCGGAAATTCACTCGGACAGTGTATTTGCATGGAAACGGAGCCAGCCGCTGACTCCGGCAGTGGAAAGGTTTGTGAAGGAGATGAGGTTTCTTTTGAAAGCTTCTGTTGATGGGTGATGGTTCCGGAAGCGGTTCCGGAAGCGGTTCCGGAAGCTCTCATGAGAGCCTATGCCTTGAAAGCATAGCCATCCAATAAGAACTAAGTATTTGATATAAAAATGAGGGAGATTTATAATATGGGTATGGAGAGGAACCGACAGGTATCTCATCCATACCCGTATTTGCTTTATACTGAAGGAGGGATGCCCATGACCATAACAGAAATCACGGAATTAACTGAGTCAGGACAGAAAACAACCGAAGAAAAGCTGATGCTTTTAAAGAAAATCAGAGCAAACCTGATGGAGGAACTCCACTGTAGACAACAGGTGATCGATCAGGTAGATTATATGATCTATGAACTGAAGACAGAGAGGAAAAAAGACGGGACAGGAGGAATTTAATAATGGAAGGAAAAAAGTTAGTCGCTTATTTCTCAGCCAGCGGCGTGACCGCGGGCGCCGCAAAAGAGCTGGCGCAGGCTGCAGGTGCAGATCTTTATGAAATCAGGCCGCAGGTACCTTATTCGCAGGAAGATCTGGACTGGACGGACAAAAATTCCCGCAGTTCGATTGAGATGAATGATCTTTCCGGTCGTCCGGCGCTGGCAGACACGAGCGCTGATATATCCGGTTATGAAATCATCTTTCTGGGCTTCCCGATCTGGTGGGGAATCGCGCCTACTCTTATTAACACGTTCCTTGAAAACTATGACTTTTCCGGCAAAAAAATCGTTTTGTTTGCCACATCCGGCGGCAGCGGATTTGGAAGAACTGCGGATGTGCTGAAAGTGTCTGTCTCACCGGATACAGAGATTGTGACCGGAAAGCTCTTAAATGGCAGACAGTCTGCCGAAAATCTGAAAAAATGGGTTGAAACAATTTAAGGAGGATGCGAAGGATGATACTGAACGAGACTTATACTTTATCGGATGGAATTGAAATTCCGAAGCTGGGGCTTGGCACCTGGTTTATTGATGACGACAAGGCTGCGCAGGCTGTAAGGGATGCCGTAAAGATCGGTTACCGCCATTTTGACTCTGCAGAAGCTTATGGAAATGAGCATGGAGTAGGCGAAGGCGTCCGCACCTGCGGCCTTCCAAGAGAAGAAATTTTTATAACCACAAAACTTGCTGCTGAGATGAAAACCTATGAGGATGCGGCAAAGGCCATTGATGAGTCCCTCGCCAAGATGGATATCGGCTATATTGACCTGATGCTGATCCATTCACCACAGCCCTGGGATAATTATCGTCTGGATAAACGTTCCTATGACAAAGGCAATCTGGAGGCGTGGAGAGCCCTGGAGGATGCCGTGAAAGCCGGAAAGCTTCGCAGCATCGGGGTTGCCAATTTTGAACAGCCGGATATTGACAGTCTGCTTGCCGGCTGCACCATCCGCCCGGTTGTCAACCAGCTGCTTGCCCATATCAGCAACACGCCGCACGAGCTGATTGCCTACAGTGAAAGCAAAGGAATGAAGGTGCAGGCCTACTCTCCGATTGCCCACGGACAGATCCTGAAGACCCCTGAGATTGTGTCAATGGCAGAACGATATGGCGTGACAGTCCCGCAACTCTGCATCCGCTATACACTTCAGCTGGGTTTAATCTCTCTTCCCAAAACCGGAAATCCGGAGCATATGAAGAGCAATGCGGAGGTTGATTTTGTCATTTCCGATGAGGATATGGAGATTCTGAAAACAATGGAGAAAATCAGGGACTATGGGGAGTTCAGCTATTTTCCGGTATTCAGCGGAAAGTGAGGGCAGCTATGGCAATTTCAGTCAATATTTATTATAAAGTCCAGCGGTGATATGTCAAGAGGAAATTTGAGAAATTTTGCAAACTTTTAT
>JAJPWX010000055.1 GCA_021205755.1 Lachnospiraceae bacterium
ATTTCACCCGTATAAGCCGATATTTCGTCAATGTGTCCAATTTCAATTATATCTTTTTGATTTATTATTTCGATGCACAAAACCACTGCCTTTTTGTAAAATTTTATCCTGTTTTCTTTTTTCAATAATTTTGTACAAAAAAACATAAAATCGTGCAAGAAAGCAAATCTGTAAATGATTGATAAAAAAACTGTCTCAAGGTAAAATATACAGGAAAGCTTCAGAATAACAGACTGCTGCAGATTTTCCGGTTATTCTGAACAGTTACAATTGTTTACATGATCATTGAATTTCAATCAAAGTGAGAAAAAATATGAAGAATCAGGACGTGTTTGATTTTGTCAAAGATTTATTGAAGGTTTATTATATTCCGGTGCGCTGTTTTTCCCTGCCTGGAACTGACGTATCTATGCTCGACCAGGGACTGCGTCAGTCCATTCTTCACTATGACAATACGCAGAAGCTGACGGAAGACTTTTTTCAGACAGTTCAGTGCCAGAAGCTATATTTTCTGACGGATTCTTTTCAGTGTTCGTATATGGTTCTCCGAATTCCGGATTCCGAAAACGCGATGATATGCGGTCCTGTTATCTTTACCCAGCTTCAGGACAACGAGCTGAAAGACTTTCTCGCGAAGCAGCAGATTCCCCAGGAATTATACGAACCGCTGCGTGAATATTACCAAAGTGTCGCTTTTGTTCCATTCCAATCCTGGTTTCTGAACCTGTTCACCTTACTGGCCGAGCGTCTGTACGGCCGGGATAACTATGAATTGATTGACACCAATTTCGGCGACCTGGATCAATGGCCCAATTATTACAATCAGTATTTCCGGATCAATGAGCAGCCATTCGCAAGTGTGCAGATGATTGAAGCACGCTATGAAGATGAAGCCGCGCTGATCGCAGCTGTTCGGGATGGAAATGAGGCCAAAGCCCTGGAGATTTTCGCAAAATTCTCGAACCATCTCGTTCCGGCACGCATGAACAATAAGCTCCGCGATGCAAAAGATTACTGTATTGCGGTGAATACACTGCTTCGAAAGAGCGCCGAAGCAGCCGGGGTACATCCGATTCACATTGACGCGCTCTCCAACCAGAATGTGCAGATGATCGAACAGCTCACCAGCCTGGAAAAGTGCGTCAATTTTCAGAATGAATGCGTAAAGCATTACTGTCAGCTGGTGCGGAAATATACGCTTGGAAAATACTCCGCAATGACCCGGAAGGTTCTCACCTATATCTCTACTGACCTGAGCGCGAACCTGAGCCTGAAGACATTCGCAGACCTGCTTTCCGTCAGTCCCAATTATCTCTCTGCCTTATTTAAAAAAGAAGTGGGCATCTCTCTCACGGAATATGTAAACCGCAGCCGCATCCAGCACGCCCAGCGGCTCCTTATAACGACCTCTCTTCCGCTGAAGACCATCGCGCAGCAGTGCGGCATTTCCGATATTTATTATTTCAGCCGTCTGTTCAAACGAATCACCGGTACCACACCGAAAGCATACCGGGAAAACCGGGATGCAAACCGCGTTCATAACATTTAAATAGCGGTACTTTCCTTTTCCCATTCATCCCGTCAGTCAAATACCCCGATGCAAGCATACGGGGCATCAAGCTTGTTGCGATGCAAGCATCGGGGTATTTGACCCTCGCGGCAGTCGCCAAATATCCGTGCAAGCACGGCTACTTGGCTCGTTGCTTCGCGGGAATAAAAATACGAATATGGCATACAATCGAGTAGGGAGATTTTCTCCCTACTCGCCGCGCGGGCTGCGTCGGGCCTCAGCCAGGAAAATCCTTACGCAGCCCTTGCGCATAAAAACGGGCAGACGTCTCCGTCTGCCCAGATCTATGCGTGGAAACACAGAAAGGAGGTCATACGGATCACACCGCAATAAATCCCACGCATAAATATTACACATAATTAATCGTATCCCGCTTTGCGGAATTCTTTCACAAAAATCGATTAAAGCGCCGTGCCCTGTGCCATCATCGCGTCTGCTACCTTCTCGAAGCCCGCGATGTTCGCGCCGGTTACGTAGTTGCCTTCCACGCCGTAGCGGCTTGCTGCGTCGGAGATCTTCTCATAGATCTCGTTCATCATTCTCTGGAGCATCTCGTCTACTTCCTCGAAAGTCCAGCTGCGGCGCATGCTGTTCTGGCACATCTCAAGTGCGGAGGTACCTACGCCGCCTGCATTGGATGCCTTGCCCGGCAGGAAAAGAGTGCCGTCTGCAAGAAGGAAATCGGTCGCTTCGCGGGTGGTCGGCATGTTTGCGCCCTCCGCTACCGCAATGCAGCCGTTCGCACGCAATGCTTTTGCATCGTCGAGGTTCAGCTCATTCTGCGTTGCGCACGGAAGTGCGATGTCGCATTTGATCGTCCAGATGCCCTTGCCCTCGGTGTAAACCGCGCTCGGAACTTCGTTCACATACTCTTTGATTCTGCCGCGGCGGATCTCTTTGATATCCTTTACGACGTCAAGATTGATGCCGTTCGCGTCATAGATATAACCGTTGGAATCGCTCATCGCTACAACCTTCGCACCGAGCTGCTGTGCCTTCTCGGTCGCATAGATTGCTACGTTGCCGGAGCCGGATACGACTACGGTCTTGCCAGCGATATCGATGTTATGATCCTTCAGCATCGCGTTCAGGATGTATACCAGGCCATAGCCGGTCGCCTGTGTACGCACCAGAGAACCGCCCCAGGTAAGGCCCTTGCCTGTCAGCACGCCCTCATACTGACCGGTCAGTCTCTTGTACTGGCCATACATATAACCAATCTCTCTTCCGCCTACGCCGATATCGCCAGCCGGAACGTCCTCGTTCGCACCAATATATTTGGAAAGCTCTGTCATAAAGCTCTGGCAGAATGCCATTACTTCACGGTCGGATTTACCCTTCGGATCAAAGTTGGAACCGCCCTTGCCGCCGCCGATTGGCAGTCCGGTCAGAGAGTTTTTGAAAATCTGCTCAAAGCCCAGGAACTTCAGGATGCCCTGGTTTACAGACGGATGGAAACGAAGTCCGCCCTTGTACGGTCCGATCGCGCTGTTAAACTGTACGCGATAGCCCTTGTTGACCTGTACCTTGCCATTGTCGTCTACCCACGGAACCTTGAAGGAAATGATACGCTCCGGCTCTACCAGGCGCTCCAGCAGGCTGACCGAACGATACTTCTCCTCGTTCGCATCAATCACCAGCTTCAGTGAATCCAGGACTTCCTTTACAGCCTGGTGGAATTCCGGCTCACCCGGGTTCTGTGTGACTACACGCTCATAGATTTCTTCTGTGTAAGACATGATAAATTAGCCCCCTTGCTAAATTTTGTGTAATAATTCAGTACCGTGCTAAAGTGAAAGAACGCAGCCAGCCTTTCTGAATCATTACAATGATATTTGTGCAATCGACATACAGAAAATACCCGTGGCAGACGCCACGGGTATCTCAGCTGCTTGCTCCGTCGCACACATGCGGATTTATTATACACGCTTGTGTTTTCTTTTGCAATTAGTTTTCCATCCAAAATCACGGTTTAACAGACTTTTTTTCGCAAATTTTTCTGAAATGGGATGCCTTCAAAGCCTTCCCGGCTTATTTTTTCTGGATCAGCCGTCGCTGTCTGTTTTAATTATTTCCGGATGCGCCGCCTCTGCCGCCAGACCTTTCCGAAGCTCCGGAATCGTCTGCGTCAGTTGAGTCATCCGTGCTCTCCGTCTGGTAATCAGAAAGCAGTCCCAGCGTCAGTTCAACCGTTTCTTCAATATAGGTACCGTTCGACTGATAGCTTACCACAATCTCAACGGTCTCGCCTCCCGCATAGTAAGCAAGCAGATTTTTCAAATCTGTCATGGAGCTTACGCTCGTGCTGTCAAACTTCGTGATGATATATCCTGCCTGCAGGCCTGCCGCCGCTGCCGGACTATCTTCCGCTACCTCTGTGATATAGATGCCTTCCGGAATTCCGTATACGCTGGACATCTCAGAAGATACTTCCTGGCCGGTGATTCCGATATAAGCACTCTCATCCTCGCTGACTGTCTCAGTTCTGGTCTTCTTATTCATCAGATCTTCAATAATCGAAGTCACATCCGAAATCGGAATCGCGTAACCCATGCCTTCCACGCCTGTATCAGCCGCCTTCGCGGAATTAATACCAATCACACGGCCATTCATATCAAGCAGCGGGCCGCCGCTGTTGCCAGCATTGATTGCCGCATCTGTCTGGATCATCTCTGCGGTATAAGAATCAAGCTCAATCGTACGGTTCAGCGCACTGACAATACCCGTCGTTACTGACTGGCCATACCCAAGCGCATTGCCGATCGCCACTACCTGCTCGCCAAGCTGCAGGCTGTCCGAATCACCAATCTCCGCAATTGAAATTTCCGACATCGTATCACTTGAAATATCATCCAGCTGCACTGCAACCACCGCGATATCAATTGAAGCGTCCGTTCCCTTGATCACTGCCTCTGCAGCCGACTCATCAATAAATCCTACTGACAGCTCCGTCGCATCCTCTACCACATGATAATTGGTCAGGATCAAAAGCTCCGTGTCGTTCTCTCCAATGATGATACCAGAGCCAACACTGACGCTCTCATACGTAGTCGTCTCTCCACTGTCAGAACCATAACCGTAAAAATATCCGTAATAACCGCCGTAATAGCTTTCAAGCTCCGTCACAGAAGTATTTGTAATCGTCACAACCGACGGCAAAGCCTTCGCCGCTACCTCCGCAACCGTCAGTGTTCCGGATGAGCTATCAGATGAACTTTCTTCCATCACACTGTCATCCGATACCGTCGTCAGCAGAGTCGTCGTACTCTCTTCCGTATCCGACTCCGAAGAAAATGCTGTCGCAACTGCCGTCTCCTTCGAAGTAAATCCCGTCAGCCCTGCGACTGCTCCTACTGTCAAAACTCCTGCCAAAGCAATTGAAATAACGTTCTTGTTCTTCATAAGTAACCCCTCGCTTTCCTAAAGTGCAGTACCCTGTTCCGATCGAGAGGTGTCCAGTAGTTAACCGCACCCTCGCGGAACATATCACATATATTAAAGATCAATGCAGCCAGCCGCAGATGCCTGATCGGATTCTGTAGCATCGTGCATGGCTTTTTTTGATGCTGAGGGTAGTATAAAGTTCCGGTTTGACCGATTTGTGTTAGAAATGTGGCTGATATGTGGCAAATTTGTGTCTTTTTTGTGAACGCCCGGATTTTACAGGGTTTCGCACGGGCAGTGTGTAACATTTGCAAATTCATCCCCTTTTTTTACCCTTTTTTGAAAACCGACCCTTGAAAAAACGCCCCGGTTTCCCCGGAGCGTTTCACTCTAATCTGCCTCTGCAATCCTTTTCAGCAGTTCATGGTTTTCCGTACGCTTTTTTTCACGGCATGCCGCATAGATATTCAGCGTCACACTTGCATCAGCGTGCCCTAACTCAGAAATTTATATAACCAAGGATAAGCCCTGAGCAGAAGAAAACTCAGGGCTTATTGTACGGATACTCAGGGAGTTACCCCTTATTCATTTTTTTATATTGATTCTTTAGCTGTAAAGCTGCCCATTCACCACATGGAACAAGGCTCCGTCATATTCAATTGTTCCATTGTAGTCAGTATCAAGAATACCATTTTCGACTACAAACCACGCGCCATCGTATAGAGCCACACAGGATACGTTTTGTACCATGCCGCTTCCGATGAAATACCACTGATTGTCTCCGCCAATGATGACGGAATTCAGCCACAAACCGCTATATTCGAGTACCAGCCGCCCTGCCGCTACAAGGAATTGCTCTCCATCATATGGAATCAGGCCATTTACCGTAGTATCCAGGATACCATCTGTGACGTAGAACCATGCGCCGTCATGAATGGCAAGACCAGTATACTGCAGTTGCACCTGCCCCTGGGACACATAATACCATACATCCTCATACAGGCAGAGTTCATTTGCGTCAAAGTCAATCAGACCGTTTTTGATAAAGAACAAGCCTCCGTCATATGGTACAACCCCGATATAATCTTCCGCAAACGCATTGTTCTGGTAATAGCGGAATACGCCATCATCATCCAGTACCAGCCCGTCTTTTAGCGTTCCACCGGCTTCCGGAATCGTCACTGTCCTGGTTTTACCGCATACCGTACAAGTATAAGTCCGTGTCCCGCTTGCAGTGCTTGTAGGCTCTTTTGTAACAACACCTTTTCCCCAGATATGCCCTACAGCAGGAATCACCTCACCGATCTTTACCGTTTCTCCACATACCGTGCATTCTTCATCACCTGTGTAGCCGGTCTCCGTACAGGTAGCGTCTTTTGCGTTCCTGATTTCTATCGTGTGCCCGGTCGCGGAGACGGTGATCGTCTCGCGGCTAATTTCCGTTCCGCATACAGTGCAGTATTCTACGCTGTCATAAGAACCATCCATCGTACAGGTTGCTGCAACTTCATTTTCCTTCACGGCTTCGCCTAATGTATGGCCTTTCGCAGAAATATCCGCGACCACCTTCGTCTGGTCGCTTGCCCAGCTCTCGCTGAACACAGCCGTGTA